>VGVU01000034.1 GCA_016873905.1 Betaproteobacteria bacterium
TCTGGCATTCCAACGGCCGGGCGCGCTTCGTGCCCACCCAGAGACCAGGGCGTCTCCTCCACGATCGGCAACTCCGTTTGCATGGGCACAGCCTCTTGCGGAGGCTGCCAGGGCGGTGCGCTATCGGAAAGATCCTCAACCCGAGTATCCATATTCGGATCAAGGTCCCGATCCAGGTCAAGGTCCCTCGCTGCCGAAGCGTCGTCAGTCGGCCTGAAGATCTTGTTGACGCCGTCTTTCGCACGCTTTTCCTGCCAGCGGTTGTAAACCAGTACAGCGACCAGGATCAATACCACCACGCCGATCAGCGTCCACCGCAATTCGCCTAGCACTAGGGTTTCTCCTGTTGAATAAAGGGGTTAGGGAGCCACTGTTCCGGGGCCCGGGTCCTTCGGGTTGGGTTCCATGACCTGAAAAAAGATCTCGTCTTTCTTGATCATACCTAATTCAAAACGGGCCCGCTCCTCAATGGCTGCCTGTCCGTGAATCAAATCATTCACCTCCGCCCGCAGATGGACATTGCGTTGCATCAAGGTGGTATTGAGCTTTTCTTGTGCAAGCACCTCGTCCTTGAGCTCGGATACTCGCAACCACCCCCCCTTCCCTAACCACAACGGGTATTGGAGGATGACCAACAAGGCGACGAGTACCCAGCTTAGTGGACGCATTCAGCAATACGCCATCCGTTCAGGCCGACCCTCAGCGCATGCGCGGAAAGGCTGCGCGACCCGCATAAACGCCCTGATCGCCCAGCGCCTCCTCGATGCGCAGCAACTGGTTGTACTTGGCGATCCGGTCGGAACGCGACAGCGAGCCGGTCTTGATCTGCCAGGCATTGCTACCCACGGCGAGGTCGGCAATAAAGGCATCCTCGGTCTCTCCCGAACGGTGCGAAATCACGGTGCTGTAACCGGCGCGGCGCGCCATGTCGATGGCCTCAAAGGTCTCGCTCAGCGTCCCGATCTGGTTCACCTTGATCAGGATGGAATTTGCGATGCCCTTGGCGATGCCTTCACGCAAGATCTTGGCATTGGTCACAAACAGGTCATCACCCACCAACTGGATGCGGCTGCCGAGTTTTTCGGTCTGCAGCTTCCAGCCGTCCCAGTCGTTCTCAGCAAAACCGTCTTCGATGGTGATAATCGGATACTTGTCGACCCAGGCAGCAAGGTAATCAACCATCTCAGCCGAGGTCAGGGAGCGGCCTTCCGAGGCCAGGGTATAACGACCATCCTCATAGTATTCGCTGGCGGCGCAATCCAGACCGATACACACATCAACGCCGGGCTGGTAACCCGCCTTCTCGATGGCCTGCATGATGAAGGACAAGGCCTCCTCATTGGATTTCAGATTGGGGGCAAAGCCGCCCTCATCGCCCACCCCGGTCGAATGGCCGGCCTTGTTGAGCAGGTCGCGCAAGGCATGGAACACCTCGGCGCCACAGCGCAGGGCCTCGCGGAAGGTCGGACGACCCACCGGAATGATCATGAACTCTTGCATGTCCACGCTGTTGTCGGCATGAGCCCCGCCGTTGATCACATTCATCATGGGAACCGGCAGGCGCATCGGGCCCGCACCCCCCAGGTAACGATACAGCGGCAGGCCCGCCTCTTCCGCCGCCGCACGGGCGCACGCCAGCGAGATCGCGAGCGTGGCATTGGCACCGAGGCGAGACTTGTTTTCCGTTCCATCCAGATCAATCAAGGTTTGATCAATAAAGGCCTGATCTTCCACATCCAGACCCAGAATCGCCTCGGCAATCTCGGTGTTCACATTGTCCATGGCCTGAGTCACGCCCTTGCCCAGATAACGGCCCTTGTCCCCGTCACGCAGTTCAATCGCCTCGCGCGAGCCGGTGGAGGCACCGGACGGCACGGCAGCGCGTCCCATAACGCCTGATTCCAGGAAAACATCCGCCTCGACGGTCGGATTACCGCGCGAATCCAGAATCTCGCGAGCGATGACATCAACAATTGCAGACATGGTCAAACCTTTCAAAATAAGACAAAACTACAGTACTACAGTGTCGCCTCGATGAAGCCCCTTTGCTTCACCAGCGCATCAACCTCTTTCAGGGTCTCCAACAATTCACGCATCCGCGGCAGTGGCCAGGCATTGGGGCCATCGGAGGCCGCACAGGCCGGATCCGGATGGGTTTCGGCAAACACACCCGCCACACCTACCGCCACCGCTGCCCGCGCCAATACCGGCACAAATTCACGCTGCCCCCCGGAAACGGTGCCCTGCCCGCCCGGTTGCTGTACCGAATGCGTCGCATCAAACACCACCGGGCACCCCGTCTCGCGCAAGACAGCCAGGCTGCGCATGTCGGAAACCAGGGTGTTGTAGCCAAACGAGGCCCCGCGTTCGCAAACCATGAAGTTATCGCTGGCGACACCGGCCTCCACCGCCGCAGCGCGGGCCTTGTCGACCACATTTTTCATATCCCAGGGGGCAAGAAACTGCCCTTTCTTGATATTGACCGGCTTTCCGCTGGCGGCGCAGGCATTGATGAAATCGGTCTGACGGCAGAGGAAGGCCGGGGTCTGCAATACATCCACCACCGAGGCCACCGTGGCGATCTCGGCCTCGGTATGCACATCCGTCAACACCGGCACGCCGATCTGTTTTTTGACCTCCGCCAGAATGCGCAGGCCCTCGTCCATGCCCAAACCCCGAAACGACTTGCCACTGGAACGGTTGGCCTTGTCGTAAGACGACTTATAGATGAACGGGATGCCCAATTCGGCACAAATCGCCTTCAACTGCCCGGCCGTGTCCATCGCCATCTGTTCCGACTCGATCACGCAAGGGCCGGCAATCAGGAACAGGGGCTGATCAAGACCGACCTCAAATCCGCACAGTTTCATGCTTCCCCCTTCTTGCAGGCAATCGCCGCTTTGACAAATGAGGTGAAGAGCGGATGCCCCTCACGCGGATTGGAAGTGAATTCCGGATGAAATTGGCAGGCCACAAACCAGGGATGCACATCACGCGGCAGTTCGATCATCTCGCACAAGTGGGTACCCGGGGCCCGGCCGGACACAATCAGGCCACGCCCTTCGAGTTCAGCGAGCAAGCGGTTATTCACCTCATAGCGATGGCGATGGCGCTCGACAATCTCGGCGGCGCCATAGATCTCGCGGGCCAGGCTGCCCGGTGCCAACTGACATAGCTGTCCGCCCAGTCGCATCGTACCGCCCAGGTCTGAGGCCTCGTCGCGGCGCTCCACATGCCCATCAGCCGCCTGCCATTCCGTAATCAGGCCCACCACCGGATACGGTGTCTCCGGTTCGAACTCGGTCGAGTGCGCCCCCGTCATGCCGCCCACCTCGCGCGCATATTCAACGACCGCCATCTGCATGCCGAGGCAGATGCCCAGATAGGGCACACGGTTCTCGCGCGCATAACGAATCGCCGCAATCTTGCCCTCGGTGCCGCGCTTGCCAAAGCCACCCGGAACCAGGATGGCGTCCATGGCCTGCAAGGCATCGCAACCGTTTTTCTCCAGATCCTCGGAGTCCATAAAATGGATCCGGACCTTGCTCCGCGTGTGGATGCCGGCGTGGATCATCGCCTCGGTCAACGACTTGTACGACTCGGTCAGATCCACATACTTGCCCACAAAGGCGACATGGATCTCGCGCTCAGGATGTTCCATCGCATCGACCAGCCGCTGCCACACCGACAAATCGGCGGCGCGCGCCAGGATATGCAATTTGTGGCACACAATCTCGTCCAGCATCTGGGCATGCAGCATGCCAGGGACCTTGTAAATGGATGAGGCATCCAGAGCCTCAATCACCGCCTCCGGCATCACATTGCAAAACAGGGCAATCTTGCGCTGTTCTTCCGGCGGGATGGGGCGGTCAGCACGACAGACCAGGACATCGGGCTGGATACCAATCTCGCGCAACTCCTTGACCGAGTGCTGGGTCGGCTTGGTCTTGAGTTCCCCCGCCGCAGAGATATAGGGCAGCAGGGTGAGGTGCATGTAACACACATTGTCGCGCCCCTCATCGAGGCCCATCTGACGGATCGCCTCCAGAAAGGGCAGCGATTCGATATCGCCCACGGTCCCGCCGATCTCGACCATGGCCACATCGGCATCGCCCGCGCCGGCGCGAATCTGCGCCTTGATCGCATCGGTGATGTGGGGAATGACCTGCACGGTCTTGCCCAGGTATTCGCCACGCCGCTCCCGCTTGATCACCGACTCATAAATCTGGCCGGTGCTGAAGCTGTTCGATTTCTTCATCTTGGCGCGCGTAAAGCGCTCGTAGTGACCAAGATCGAGATCGGTCTCGGCACCATCCTCGGTGACGAACACCTCGCCGTGCTGAAACGGCGACATCGTACCGGGGTCAACATTGATGTAGGGGTCGAGCTTCAGAAGGGTGACTTTGAGGCCGCGCGATTCAAGAATGGCGGCCAGCGAAGCGGCAGCGATGCCTTTGCCCAGAGAGGACACAACGCCGCCGGTGACAAATACATACTTGGGCATGGGCATAGCTCGAGTGGTGACGACGAATGATACCTAAATTCCGGCCCACCCAAAAGACGAACTTGCTACAATTTTCCGGATCGCGCACCGATACGAGGGTCTGCCAGTAAAATTGGCTCCTCTTCTGGAGCCTCCCATGCCGACCGATCAAACACACCGTTTTTTGCTGGAAAATCTCGACATTCGCGGTGCCTGGGTAAGTCTTGATACCGCCTGGAACGCCCTCCTCGCCCAGCGCAACTACCCGCCGCCGGTCAGCGAACTCCTGGGCGAGATGACCGCTGTCAGCGTGATGCTGGCGGCCAATCTCAAACAAGCCGGACGCCTGACGCTGCAGATTCAGGGCTCCGGACCGGTCAGTCTGCTCGTCATTGATTGCGACGAACAACTCCGCCTGCGCGGCATGGCCCGTCACGACCAGACCCTCGTGCCTGCCCCCGTTCCTGACCTCCTTGGCCATGGCCAACTCGCCCTTACCCTCGATACCGTAGGGCTGAAACAACCCTACCAAAGCCTGGTCCCGCTCGAAGGCAACACGATCAGCGCCATCTTCGAACACTATCTCTCCCAATCCGAACAACAACCCACGCGTTTGCTCCTCGCGGCCCGACCCAACCGCGTCGCGGGCCTGTTTCTGCAAACACTGCCTGGCGCTCACGCAAAGGACCCGGACGGCTGGAACCGGATAAATCTGCTCGCCAATACCCTGAAGAGCGACGAGCTCCTCGATACCCCCGTGACCGAGCTGTTGCCGCGCCTCTTTCCGGAGGACGACATTCGCCTCTACGATCCGCGGACCGTCACCCACCATTGCCCGCGCGATCCGGAAAAGATTCACGCCATGCTGCGCAGTCTCGGCCGCGACGAGTGCGAGGCCGCCCTGCACGAGCAGGGCGAGATCCATGTTCACGATGACCTCTGCGGCCACGATTACCGCTTTGACGCGACCCGCCTGGCCGCCGTGTTCGAGGAACCCGAACACCGCTACCACTGATGTACGATCCGCTCATTCCGGCCCGCCTCGACTGGCAAGGCGCCACCCCGCACTCACCCGTCTTTGCTGATGTTTACCATTCAGCCGATGGCGGCCCTGGCCAGGCACGGCATGTCTTCCTCGCCGGCAACAAACTCCCCGAGGCCTGGCGCGGCCGTGACCGCTTCGTCATCCTCGAAACCGGATTTGGCACCGGACTCAACTTCCTGACCACTTGGGCCGCCTGGCGGGCCGACCCCGATGCGTGTGCACAGCTCCATTATCTTGCCGCCGAGAAACATCCCTTCACGGCTACCGACCTGGCTCGCCTGCACGCTGCCTGGCCAGAATACGCCGACCTTGGCGCTGAACTGCGTAGCGTCTGGCCCGTCCTCACACCGGGTTTTCACCGTCTCGAACTGGCGGGGGGTCGCCTCCACCTAACCTTGTTGCTGGGTGATGCACAACACACCCTGCCGCAAGTCGCCGCTCAGGTCGATGCCTTTTTCCTGGACGGTTTTGCACCCGCCAAAAACCCGGCCCTCTGGTCACCGCCGTTACTGCGGCAGATCGCTGCCCTGGCCGCACCCAAGGCCACGCTCGCCACCTGGTGCGTGGCCGGCGAGGTGCGGCGCAGCCTGCAGGACGCCGGCTTCCGACTTGAAAAAACCGGTGGCTTTGGCGGTAAACGAGAGATGCTGCGCGGCCAACTTGTAGCCCCCCGCACGCGGCCGCCCCAACACCCGATTGGTCACGCCATGGTTCTCGGTGCCGGGCTGGCCGGATGCAGCGCGGCCTATGCCCTCGCCCGCCGGGGTTGGCAGGTCACCGTCATTGACCGCCACGCAACCCCGGCGCAGGGCGCCTCTGGCAACCTGGCCGGCATCGTACGGCCCATGCTGAGCCTGGACGACAATCTCGCCTCGCGTTTCACCCGCGCCGCCTTTCTCTACGCCACCCGAGTCTGGCCGCAGCACCCGGGGCAGCCCCGCTGGTCACCCTGTGGCGTCCTGCAACTGGCCCGAGATGCCGCCGATGCTGCCTACCAGAAACGACTCATTGAGAACCTGGCCTTCCCGCCCGAGATGGTCCGGGGCGTGGACAGCACAACCGTTCAGACCCTGCGCAACGGGCCGCTCGATGCCTTCCAGGAACATGCCGGCCTGCTCTTTCCAAACGCCGGCTGGGCCGCCCCGCCCAGTCTCTGCCAGGCCAATCTGGCCGCCTGCAACGAACGCCTGATACTGCGCTGCGCAACCTCTGTGTCCACACTTGAACCGCTAGGCCATGGCTGGCGGGCCCTGGATGCCGAGCAGCGAGAAGTTGCCCGCGCCGATATCGTCATCCTGGCCGGCGGGGCCCAGATCAGCCGCTTGCCGCAGGCCATGGGGCTGCCAATGGAATACATGCGGGGCCAGGTGAGTTTGCTGCCGGATCGGGAGCTTCAGTTCCTGCGCCTCGTCGTCTGTGGTGACGGTTATGTCATCCCGCCCGTCGCTGGACAGGTGTGCACCGGTGCCAGCTACGAACCCAGCCAAACCCCGGGTGATGACACCGTGCCCAGCCTCGCCGCACAACAGAGCAACCTCGCTAAGCTGGAACAACTTCTACCCGGCTGCAACATACGCTCCCAAGAAACGACAGACCGCGTCAGTTTTCGCGCCATTGCGCGTGACCGGATGCCCCTTATCGGCCCGATGGCCGAGCCCGGTCTCTTTGCCCTGCTGGGGATGGCCTCACGGGGTCTGGTCTGGTCGCAACTGGCCGGCGAATTGCTCGCCAGTCAGATCGGCAACGAACCCCTGCCCATTGAAAAAGACCTGGTGCGCGCCGTGAACCCGCAGCGTTTTGCGCGCCGCGATTCAGCTTAGTGCCTTCTTAGGCGCCTTCTTAAAGGCCTTCTTAGAGGCTTACTTCGCGGTCCCGGCGACCGCCTTCAAGGTGTCCTGGATGACCTGGGGCGTCTCGACGATACGCATGAAGGTCCCCATACCCGTGTCTGGCCAGGCAAGGGCGATGCGATAACGAGCAAACAGGTGATAGGCCTTGTTGCCCACGACAAAGATCTCATAGGGGAGCGCGGCAATGTGCTCATCATGGACCTCTTTCACCCACCAGCCCTCACCCTCACGAGGATCGTTCATGGCGACCCCAAAAACGGCAATCTTCTTCTCTGGCATGATCACTTCATAGACCTTGCTGGTGCGCGCCACCCCGCGTCCCAAGTTTTTCTGAATCACCTTGACCATCTCATCGAAGCTCAGACTCTCCCCAACCTGGTTCTTGTCTGATTCAAAGGTCTCCATGCCAAACATGTACTGATAATCGGGCAGGTCGCGCTTCTCTACCTCCCCGCCAAACGGCTTGCCCGCGCCCAGGGCGCGCTGCAAACGACCCTGAATGGCATTCACGGTGCCGCCCGCACCCCCGCCAAAATGTTTGCGTAAATAGGCTCGCTGCCAATATTCGGGGTTGATGTAAGAAACGGTGCCATCGTTACGCACCCCGACCCGGATGCCGGCGCCCACAATGGTCGCGCCACCGAACTGGCCAATCATGCGCAGAAGATCCGGATCCGTCACCACGATCACCCCATAGCTGGGCAAACCCTGAGGGCTGTAACGGCCGACCACCGTAAAACCGGAGCGGGTCAACTTGGCCTCCACCGCCTGCATCACCGTAGCCGTGTCACCACGAGCTACCTTGTCGCCATAGAAATACGGCTGCAACGCCAAGGCCAGCGAAGACCAGAAAATAGCCACAAGAGCCAGCAGGGTGCGCTTCATGTTCTCTCCAAAAACGATGGTGGGACAGCCATCGGCTTTGCATTCTAGCATTTAATTATAAACTCCAATAAAAAACCGCCCGAAGGCGGTTTTTTATTGGAGCGTTTTATTGGATCGTCCTGGCGCGTTCTGCCGTCAGATGTACAAACAGATATCAGACTCACCGGCAAACTCAAAGAAGGTCGCGGCACCGACAAAGTCAAGACCATCAATGAAGTCGCTGTGTTCAAAACCGAACAACTCAACCGTCATCTGGCAAGCGAGGAATTTGACATCCGCCTCGATGCACAGGTCGCGCAGATCAGAGATCGTGGCCACGCCATTGTTGGCGATGGTTTGCTTCATCAGGGCCGTTGCCAGAGACTCAAAGCCCGGGACATTGGCCTGAACGACATTGGGGATATTCCAGTTGATGTCACGGAACCACTTGGGGCCGAAAGGCATTTTCATCGGCATACCCGGGTTACCCAACGGGCTGACCTTAAGGTCAGAGACATCCTTCTTCATCAACTGCAGGCCGTAGAAGGTGCTGAAAACCTGAACTTCATAGCCAAGGGCAGCGGCCGTCGAGGCCAAGATCAACGGGGGATAGGCCCAGTCGAGAGTCCCCTTGGTGGCGATAATGGCAAGTTTTTTCTGTTCCATATCTCTATCTCCTGTGTTCTGCGCAAAAAGAAAAGGCCCGCTTACGCGAGCCTTCGATACAACCCTGCTTATTTTTTCTTCATGAAGAAGGTGTACTCGCCACCGGCCTCAGCCGTCGACAGAAGCTCATTGCCGGTCTGCTTGGCAAAGGCAGCAAAGTCCTTGATGGAGCCCGGATCGGTTGCCAGAATCTTGAGAACCTGACCGGTAGTCAATTCATTCAGCGTCTTCTTGGCGCGGAGGATAGGCAGCGGGCAGTTCAAGCCGCGCGCATCGAGTTCTTTATCAAAATCCATTTCTTTCTCCTAGAGGGCGTCACACAATGTGCCGAAAAACCTCCGAGCACATTAAATGAAAATGCCGGTCTTTGCAACAGGAAGCGCCCTGGCTCAGGGCGCAAAACCTGTCTCAGATCAAGTTGACGATCGGTTTACCCGCCCGAGCCCAGGCCAGAATCCCGCCGTTGAGGTTATGCATGTTGTCAAAACCGTTCTGTGACAAGAACGCGCAGGCCTGCGAAGAGCGTGCCCCGGAGTGGCAATACAACACCACCGGCTTGTCCTTGGGGAGTTCGTGAGCACGGATCGGCAACAAATGCATGGGGATATGAATGGCACCGTCGATACCACCTGCACGCACCTCGTTCTCGGAACGGATATCAATCAGATGGATCGCATCTTGCTGCGCCAGGAAATCCACATCAATCTGCTTGTAATTGCTGCTACCGAACATGCGCATGATCCTCTTCTGTTGATTAGAGGTTTCTAATATACCAGCATTAGCATGAAAAATCAACCCCCTAGATATTCTCCAAGCGCATGTCACTGGGCAACAAACCCCCGGCAAACCCCGCTACAATGCGCAACAATCCTGAAAAACCGTACTGACCCATGAAAAGCAGCGAAATCCGGCAAAAATTCCTCGACTACTTCGCCTCACACGGCCACACCCCGGTCGCGTCCAGCCCGCTGGTGCCAGGCAATGACCCCACCCTGTTATTCACCAACGCCGGCATGGTGCAATTCAAGGACTGTTTTCTCGGCCGCGAACAGCGCGCCTATGTGCGTGCCGTATCCAGCCAGCGCTGCGTGCGCGCCGGAGGCAAACACAACGACCTGGAAAATGTCGGTTACACCGCCCGCCATCACACCTTTTTCGAGATGCTGGGCAACTTCAGCTTCGGCGACTATTTCAAGCCCGATGCCATCCGCCTGGCCTGGGGCTTCCTGACCCAGAGCCTGGGCATCCCCGCCGACAAGCTCACTGTCACCGTCTATCAGGACGATGACGAGGCCTACGCCATCTGGGCCCACGAGATTGGCGTGCCGACCGAACGCATCATCCGCATCGGCGACAACAAGGGCGCGAAATACGCCTCCGACAACTTCTGGCAGATGGGCGACACCGGCCCCTGCGGCCCCTGCACCGAGATCTTTTACGACCATGGCGCCGAGATCCCCGGCGGCCCGCCCGGTTCACCCGACGAGGACGGCGACCGTTTTATCGAGATCTGGAATGTCGTGTTCATGCAGTTCAACCGCGACGAGAGCGGTGTGATGCACCCACTCCCCAAGCCCTCGGTCGATACCGGCATGGGGCTGGAGCGCATCTCCGCGGTCATGCAACATGTTCATTCCAACTATGAGATCGACCTCTTCCAACATCTGATCGCCGCCGCCGCCCGGGCGACCGGCCAAAGCGACCTTGCCCACAACTCGCTCAAGGTCATTGCCGACCACATCCGCGCCTGCGCCTTCCTGATCGTCGATGGCGTGCTGCCATCCAACGAAGGCCGTGGCTATGTATTGCGGCGCATCATCCGCCGTGCCATCCGTCACGGCTACAAGCTGGGCTGCAACGGCCTCTTCTTCCACACCCTGGTCAGCGACCTCGCCGCCGTGATGGGCGAGGCCTACCCCGAGTTGCTGCGCGAACAGATCCGCGTCGCCGCCGCGCTCAAGGCCGAAGAAGAACGCTTTGCCGAGACCCTCGAAAACGGCATGGGCGTGCTTGAAGCGGCCCTGCACAACGAAGACCGCATGCTCGACGGCGCCACCGTATTCAAGCTCTATGACACCTTCGGCTTTCCGCTCGACCTCACCGCCGACATCGCCCGCGAGCGCGGCATCCAGGTCGATCTGGCGGGTTTTGAACACGCCATGGAGCAACAGCGCCAACGCGCCCGCGCCCACAGCAAATTCAAACAAGGCGGCAGCCTGAACTTTGACGGTGCCAAAACCGAATTTCTCGGCTACGACGGTCTCGATGGCGAAGGCGAGATCCTCGCCCTGTACAAGGACGGCCAGCAGGTCAACGAGATCCACGCGGGCGATGAGGCAATCATCGTTCTCGACCGCTCGCCCTTCTACGCCGAGTCCGGTGGCCAGGGTGGCGATGTCGGCGAGTTGACCTCAGATCATGGCAGCTTCGCGGTCAAGGACACGCAGAAGATCCAAACCGATGTCCACGGCCATCGTGGCACCTTGCAGATGGGCCGACTGGCCGTGGGCAACATGGTCAACGCCCTGGTCGATGCCAATGCCCGTCGCCGCGCGGCCGCCAACCACTCTGCCACCCATTTGCTGCATGCGGCGCTGCGCCAGGTTCTGGGCCCGCATGTGAAGCAAAAAGGCTCGCAAGTGGACACCCAGCGGACCCGCTTCGACTTCGCCCATGACCAGCCGGTCAGTGCGGTCGAGTTGCGCCAGATCGAGACCCTGGTCAACGCCGAGATTCGCCGCAATAGTCTGGTGCAGACCCGGCTGATGAATCAGGAAGCCGCTGTGGCCGCAGGTGCCATGGCCCTGTTCGGCGAGAAATACGGCGATGAAGTGCGCGTCGTCGGCATGGGCGAGTTTTCCACGGAGTTGTGTGGCGGCACCCATGTCAAGCGCATCGGCGACATCGGTCTATTCAAGATCGTTTCCGAGGGCGGCGTCGCCGC
>VGVU01000035.1 GCA_016873905.1 Betaproteobacteria bacterium
CGGTCGAATACCCCATCTGGATTCACTGCAAGGCGGGGGCCGATCGGGCGGGGATTTATTCCACCCTGTACCAGTACTTCCGCCAGCATATTCCCATCGCAGAGACCAACCAGTTACAGCTCTGGCCGTTTGGGCATATCAAACATTCCAACGCGGGGAAGATCGACTTTTATCTGGAGCAGTTTCTGGCCTACCAGCGCGAACATCCCGAAGTCGAGTTTCTCGACTGGGCCGAACACATCGCCGACCGCGACCAGATTGACCGCGACTTTAAGCCGGGTGGATTGGCGAGTTTTATCAACGATGTGGTGCTGCGCCGGGAATGAGCCTCATGTGTCGTGAAAATACGGAGTTGAATTCCGGAATTTCATGAGTTGCTGCAATACAAGCCGTATTCGTGGGAGCTCAACTCGAGGGAAGCCCCGAATGCATCAACTACACGCTTCGGGTATGGACTGAAGAACGGAACAGCCAGTTGCACTATATCCAACCCGGCAACCCTCAGCAGAATGCTTGTGTGGAGTGCTTCAACCATACGGTGCACTATGCATGGCTCTCACAGCACTTCTAGGCCGATCTAGATGAGTTTTTCCAGTTCGCTACCGGCTGGATGTACGACTACAATCACCACCATCTGAAGAACATTGCCTTGTGTTGCTTCACCCCGAAGCAGATGCTGGTCATCGGCCTGTTCGGGTGGAGCCCATGAATATAATTTATCAATTGGACGGCTGTGGATAGGGTTTAAGTTTGCTAGAGCTGAACAATGTCACCATCATCGTGGTCACTTACAACAGTGCCCACTGCTTGCCTGCACTCCACATGTTGCTGGGCCAGTGCCCCCATGTGGTGGTGTCAGACAACGCCAGTACCGACGGCACCGCTGCCCAAGCCCGCCAGTTGTGGCCTCATGCCACGGTGCTGGCGCATCCCCATAACTTGGGCTTTGGCGCCGCCAATAACCGGGCCTTGGCCCAAGTGCACACCCCTTTTGCCCTCTTGCTCAACCCAGACTGCGAACTCTCGCTCAGTCAGCTACAGCAGTTGCTGCAGGCGGCCGAGCAGTTTCCTCAAGCCGCTGTGGTGGCGCCCCAGTTAGTCGACGCCCAAGGCCAACCCGAAGTCAACTACCGCTGGCCCAGCACCTATTGGGCCAGCAAAGGTCCTGCTGCCACAGGCCCCGCCAGCGTGGGCTTTGTCTGCGGTGCCGCCATGCTGCTGCGCATGCAGGTGTGCCAACCCACAGGTTTTTTTGACGAATCGTTTTTCCTCTACTACGAAGACGACGACCTGTGCCTGCGCTTCTTTCAAGCGAAGCTTCCCATGGTCATCGTGCCGCAAGTGCAAGCTTTACACCGCTCGCGCGGCTCGGTCAAAGGCAACGCCCCTTACAGAGCCGAATACCTGCGCGGATACCATCATGCACAGTCCAAGCTGCTGTTTGCCGCCAAGCACATCAGCCCGCGCGCAGCGCAAAAGCTACGCTGGCAGCTCGTGTGGCAAACCACACTGGCCTTGCCGCTTCGTGTGTTGGTATTTTCACCCAAGCTCATTGCCCGCATGTGGGGGCGCTTGCGTGGGGCTATGCGGTGGACCTTACTCAAAGGCATTGCATGAGTGTACCGGTTTACATCATCACCTTGGCATCAGCCACTCAACGGCGCGCGTTTCAAGAAGTCCAAGCTCAACATTTGGGTTTTAGCCCTATCTGGCATCCAGCTATGGGTGTCAACGATTTTTCCGACGACATCTTTTTGCAGCATGCTTTTAGCTGGCAGCGGCCCCTCAAGAAAACCGAAGTGGCTTGTTTTATGAGCCATTTACAAATCTGGCGAAACATAGCTGCTGGCACTACACCGGCCGTTGTTCTTGAGGATGATGTCATTCTGGGTGGTAACTGGCTCGAGTCCATCCAAACATTAGCCAGCCATGCCCAAGCAGACTTTATATGTTTGGAGGCTTGGGGCAAAAAAGTACTGGGTGTTGAGCAGACTGTAGATCATCTTAAGTTGCAAAGCCTTTGTCTTAATAGTGCTGGGGCTGCGGCATACATGCTTTGGCCAGCCGGGGCTCAGCGTTTATTGCTTCAGTATGAGCGATACGGTGTTGCTCTGGCCGATGCCTTTATCAATCAAGTCGATGGCTGGAGTGCTTGGCAATTGGTGCCAGCTAATGTGGTGCAAATGAATGTGGCTCCTTTATACGGAATTCTACCCCCCACTCATAGCGATTCATTGATTGCACGAGAAAAATATCCATCAGCTGTTCCTCCCGCAATAGGCATTATCTTCATAATGAAATGGCGCCGTTTTAAAGGCGAGTTAAATAAGGCCCTGAGGCGCGTAAGCATGTTTTGGTGCACCAAGAGAGGCTATGTTCCGTATTTGGATTACGACCACCAGTAACTTTTTTGAGGCCTCAGATGCTCAATTTCTGGAAGCGCGTTTTTTGGATTAGTCCCGCCATCACTCTGGTCGTTCCCAGCGGACAATTTGTCGGGCCGTTTTTTATGGCATGGGCAGGCTTATTCTTTTGGGCTCAGGCAGCTAGGTATACTCCTTTGAATATGCCTGATCTCAAGCTATCTTGGTTCTTGATGCTCGGTGGCTTTTTTGTTTTGGTGCTTGTAGGTATAGGTCTAGCTGTTTGGCATTCAAACCATGCAGGGCACTACGAAATGTATGTACCCTTTGTTTTGTTTCCCGCTATCGCCTTACTTATTCGTGCCGGGCGGTGGCGAGCCGAGCCTTGGTTACTTTCTATGGCCCTAGGCGCCTATTTGGCGTTCATTTATGCGGTGTACCAGATTTTTATTCAGAACATCGACCGAGCCTCTGGGGCTGCAGGTAACCCAATTACTTTCGGTAATACCGCAATTGTTCTGGCAGCAGTGGCGTTGGTTTCTGGGGTTATGTTTCCCTTTCAGGGAGCTAAGGCAAAGTGGAAGCAAGCTTTCGTGTTGTTCGCTGGAGCGTCAGGTACGGGTGCTTCGTTACTTAGTGGCTCCAAAGGTGGGTGGATCTCATTGTTCATCATCGGTATTACGGTAGCTTATTTGTCTACTCAGCATTGGCCTGCCTGGCGTAGGCATTTATCGGCTTTGGCTGTTGTTTTGTCTTTACTCATGGCCGCTTTGTTGGCACCAACCCATGTCGTTAAAGATCGAGTAGTGTCTGGACTTAAGGGTGGTTGGCATTGGGTACATACCGGCGAAGTGACTGAGGATTCGGTCAGTATGCGATTAGAAATATGGCGGCTGAGTGCTGTGGTTATTTCTGAAAAGCCTTGGTTTGGTCATGGATCTATAGGTGCACACCAGCGTTGGGAGGAGTTAAGCCGGCAATCTGGAGCCAGTCCTGCTTTGGCCAGCCTCTACCAAGCCAATAAGAAATTTGTGAGTTCCGACAACGAATTTATTGGGGCGTTAAAAGGGGGTGGGGTGTTGGGGGCCATCGGTCTTTTTGCAGGTTATATCGGCGTCTGGCTTGCATTTTGGCGTTGGCGAAAGCACTCCGATGCTCAGATCAGAACCTTGGCCAGCATTGGCCTGTTATTGGTTCCCGTATATTTAGAGTTTGGTTTGTCTGTATCGGTTTTTGGCATGAATGTTTTCCGATCTGTTTTCGTCATGCTCGCAGTTTGCCTCTTAGCCCTACTGTCGGTCCGACTTAATGTCCTAAAGGAGGTAACATGAATAATGTTACTTTATGTCTTACAATGGGTCGAAGACCCGAATTGTTGCGTCAAACCTTAACTGGCTTGTTCGCCAATGCACAGTTTGATAGCGTCATAGCCATCAACGATTTTCGCGATGAACAAACCAACACTGTCTTTCAAGAAATGTGTCCTCATGGACAGTTGATTAGTCTAGACAGGCAGTTGGGCCACCATGCAGCTGTTGATTACATGTACAGCAAGGTTAAGACCCCTTGGATTTTCCACTGCGAAGATGATTGGTTATTTCAAAAACCAATCGATCTTCAGCACCTCATTAAGGTGTTGCAGGCGCAGCAATGGATGTCCGGTATTTGCATGCGTCAACGATCAGATTTTGTTCTGTCGCTTAGGGATGAGGAAAAAGTTCTTTTTGAGAGATATGACGACCTGGCTTTCTATCGCTTGGATCCCATCCATGCTCAATGGCATGGTTACACCTTTAATCCCCATCTAGCGAGCATTGACTTGTGGCATTCTATAGGCCCATTTTCTGCTTTTAAAAAAGAGCGACATATTTCATGTGCAATTCGGAAGAAAGGGTTGATTGTCCCTTATTGGGTCGATGGTGGGTGTGCTCACCTGGGTGAAAATGATAGTGTTTCAAACCCTGCAACATCCAAAAAATCAATTCTTAAACACTGGTTTGGCTTATGAGTATCATGCCCAAAGAGCTTATTTTCTTGTGTCACCCCATCAGAAAGGCGGTTGGGGGTGTCAAGGTTATTTATAGGCAGGCCGAATTGGTCAATGAGCTTTTGCAGCCTTTTGGACATACTGCTTCAGTCATGCACCCCAACACCTTATTTTTCAGGGTCAAGTGGTTTGAAAACAAGGTATCCATAAGGCGGGGATTTTTCAAATGGCGTTGGGTTGGAAAACCCTCCTTGTCGCGTATCGACCGCTGCTTTGATCCTCAGCGGCACATGGTGGTGCTGCCCGAATTGTGGGCGCGCAAATATGGCGACCAGCTCGCGCGCATGGGCGTGCCCTACGCTATTTATGTACAAAACGGCTACTACATTTCCAAGGGTGACCCAGATGTGCTCAATGCGGCATACCATGGAGCGCGCTGTATCCTCACCATTTCAGACGATGCTACCCGTTGTGTTTCCATGGCCTTTCCTGGGGCCGAAGACCGTATTCTGCGCGTCCACTGCGCGGTCGACGCGCAGCGCTTTAGTCCCCATCGGGCCAAAGAAAACCTTATTACCTACATGCCGCGTAAGTTAGCCGACCATTCGTCCAAGGTTTTGTTCTTTTTGCGTAATCACCTGCCGTCGCACTGGAAGGTACAGTCCATAGATGGGCTAAACGAAGCGGGTGTGGCTGATTTACTCCAGCGTTCCAAGATTTTTATGTCGTTCAGTCATTTTGAGGGCCTTGGTTTGCCTCCTCTAGAGGCCGCGCTGTGCGGTAACCAAGTCATTGGTTATACAGGGCAGGGTGGTAAAGAATATTGGGCGCCAGAGATTTTTGACGCTGTTGAAAGTGGTGATGTAGTGGGTTTCTCCCAAAGCGTATTGCGAAAAATTCAGCAGATTGACTCGCTGCCCGAGTTCCCTGTTGAACTGGCCGCCATTCAAACCCTTGCCACTCGC
Source organism: Betaproteobacteria bacterium (assembly GCA_016873905.1). GTDB lineage: Bacteria > Pseudomonadota > Gammaproteobacteria > Burkholderiales > Thiobacillaceae > QYQG01. The sequence goes on from VGVU01000035.1 coordinate 5,316, forward strand.
TACAGCGCAGCCCAAGAGCGGGGTGACATGCAGGCGTTTATTGAAAAAATGGGGTTGGTTGTTTAGCCATAGGTTGTGCGGCAGGGCGCCGACCTACTCGCGCCAATAGGAGGAAATCCAGTGCGCTCGACGCATGTAGCGTAACGCCCGATTGCGTTTCCCCTCCAGCGCATCGGGAGGATTTACTTCGCCGTGGAAGATGACGATACGGGTAGCGGTGGGAACGGTCGGCTCGCGCCAGTAATTGGTGGGCCAAGCCGGAATGCAGTGGTATTTGTAGCTGCAGCACCATTCCTTTGGCCAGTAGCTGAGCCTGCCCTGCTTGTGCAGCACATCCGACAGGTAAGCCTGCTCATTGCGAAACTTCTTACGCACATCTGCCTGCGTTGCGCGGAACTGCGCCAGTACATTCGCGTGCGCGCCGAGCTGGAACCGATACACCGATGAGTTGCCAGTGATGCGCCACGGCCGCTTCCAGTCGTGAATGATCAGGAATTCGCCGGGATGGGAGAAGAAGCAGTCGATGCTGTCGGTGATTACCACATCAAGGTCGAGGAACAACGCGGTGCCGCGCAAGCCGTGCAAGTCCGCCTCAAAAGTGGTCAGCTTCTTCCAGCCGCGCTCGGGCAGGCCGTCGGGCAACCGCAGATCCGGGATGGGTAGGCAGGTCACCTCCTCGCGTATGCCTTCGCTGCGATCGGTCAGGCAGACGAAGCGGAAGTCACCGCTCAGATGCCGACGCACCATGCCGTACAGTCGGTTCACATACTCCGGTCCGTATTTGGTGCCCCATTTCATGCAGAGGATCACGCGTTGTGTGTCATCCGTCTTGTTACTGGTTGTGCTCAAGGTGGCTCCATAGCTCAGGCATGCGTGTCTGCTTGCGGCAGCGCCGGTCCTGCTGTGATTGATCTCGCTTTTTCGGCAAACGACCTATCAGGTAAAACACTTCGTTGGGACGCATCCCGGTGGCATTTGCCATACGGTTCGACAATCCGAAGAAGGCAGTGATGGCGGCGATGCCCCAGATATTCTCGTCGTCACAACCGTGCGTGTACAGATGCGCATAGTCGTCATCATTGACTTCGTGCGAACGCAGCCGACCTTGACGGCGAAATCGAGCAAGGCCTTCTGGCGTGGGCTGATAGCGGCTTTCGCACGACTCACCGCGACTTTGTCTGCCACCAGAAGGATAGGAAATGCACCGCGACGAGAGGGAGTATCTTCGACGCTGGCCGCAGCTGTCAATCGCCGATCGCGTGCGTGAAATCCTCGAAAACCTCCCGGAACGCGCCTCCTTCACTGCTTACTCCGCAGCTGCATCCTCCCACAGTGGTGGCCCGTGCGCCGGGGCGATTCTCAGTGGCTGGATCGACTCTCCGATGGCTCGTGAATGCTCTTCACAGGGGCTGCCCGCCTGCTTATGATGCTTGGGGACGCGGCGGCCTAGCACAAATCGTTCGCACGCAAAACATAGACAACGACGGTCAATTTGCGGCAAACTGGCGGCAATTCAGCTTTGGACTATCACCATGGCGCGTCGGCGTTCTAGCAAATCCACCGTTGAGCCAGACACTGGAGCGGCTTCCACTACCGCCCGCAAGGGTATTCTGGTCTTGCATGGCCCCAATCTTAATCTGCTCGGTACGCGTGAGCCGGAACACTATGGCAATCAGACCCTGGCCGATATTGATGCGGCCTTGATTGAACAAGGTGCGGCCGCTGGGGTGGAGGTGATCTGTTTTCAGAGCAATGCCGAGTTCGCTCTGATCGACCGTGTCCACGCGGCCAAGGCCGAGGGCGTGGGTTTTATATTGATCAATCCGGCCGCCTTTACCCATACCAGCGTTGCCCTGCGCGATGCCTTGGCGGCGGTTGAGATCCCGTTTATTGAAGTACATCTGTCAAATGTGCACGCCCGTGAGACCTTCCGTCAGCAGTCCTATTTTTCGGACAAGGCGGTGGGTGTTATCTCCGGGTTGGGTGCGATGGGCTATTTATTTGCGCTGGGCTATGCCCTGAATGCGCTGGAGGAGTCATAACTATGGATTTGCGTAAACTCAAGAAATTGATCGACCTGGTGCAGGAATCGGGTATCTCCGAGCTGGAGATCACCGAGGGCGAGGAAAAGGTGCGCATTACGCGCACGCTGACCGCGGCTCCGCAGGCTGCGCCGATGTATGCCCCGGCGCCCATGGCGTATGCCGCCAGCCCGGCCGCGGCCCCCGCCGCCCCGGCACCGGCTCCGGCCGCGCCGGCGGAACCGGATGGTCATCAGGTCAAGTCGCCGATGGTCGGCACGGTCTATTTCGCCCCTTCGCCGGGCGCCAAGGCCTTTGTGACGGTGGGACAGACCGTCAAGGCGGGCGACACGCTGTGCATCATCGAGGCGATGAAGCTGATGAACGAGATCGAGGCCGATGCCTCCGGTGTGATTAAAGCGATCCTGGTCGAGAACGGCCATCCGGTTGAATACGGCGAACCCCTGTTCGTGATCGGCTGAGGCCGCCGCCATGTTCGAGAAAGTCCTTATTGCCAACCGCGGCGAGATCGCTCTCCGCATCCAGCGCGCGTGTCGCGAGCTGGGAATCAAGACCGTCTGCGTGCATTCCGAGGCGGATGCCGATGCCAAGTATGTGAAGCTGGCTGATGAGTCGGTGTGTATTGGCCCGGCGCCGTCGGTCAAGAGCTATCTCCATGTCCCGTCGATCATCGCGGCGGCCGAGGTGACGGACGCCGAGGCCATTCACCCCGGTTACGGTTTCCTCTCCGAGAACGCGGATTTTGCCGAGCGCGTTGAGCAGTCTGGCTTTGTCTTCTGTGGTCCGCGTGCTGAAACCATCCGCATGATGGGCGACAAGGTAGCCGCCAAGGCGGCGATGATCGCCAGCGGCGTGCCGGTGGTGCCCGGTTCGGAAGGCGCCTTGGGCGAGGATCAGGATGAGTGGATTCGGATGGCCAAAGACATCGGCTATCCGGTCATCATCAAGGCGGCGGGTGGCGGTGGCGGTCGCGGCATGCGCGTGGTGCATACCGAATCGAATCTGGTCCAGTCGGTGCAGATGACCCAGGGTGAGGCGGCCGCGGCGTTCAACAATCCGGTTGTCTATATGGAGAAGTTCCTCGGCAATCCGCGCCACATCGAGATTCAGGTGTTGTCTGACACGCATGGCAATGCTGTGCATCTGGGCGAGCGCGATTGTTCCACCCAGCGTCGCCACCAGAAGGTGATCGAAGAGGCGCCCGCGCCGGGCCTGTCGGCCAAGCTGCGCAACCAGATCGGCGAGCGATGTGCCGAGGCCTGTCGCAATATGGGCTATCGCGGCGCTGGTACCTTCGAATTCCTGTACGAAAACGGCGAGTTCTTTTTCATCGAGATGAACACCCGCGTGCAGGTTGAGCACCCGGTCACCGAGTTCATTACCGGCGTCGATGTCGTCCAGGAATCCTTGCGTATCGCTGCGGGCGAGCCGCTGTCGGTGGCACAGAAGGATGTGCATTTCCGGGGCCACGCCATTGAATGCCGGATTAACGCCGAGGATCCCAAGACCTTCGTGCCCTCGCCGGGGCGCATCACCTCGTACCACACGCCGGGCGGGCCGGGCATCCGCGTCGATTCGCATGTCTACCAGAACTACTATGTGCCGCCGCATTACGACTCGATGATCGGCAAGCTGATCGCCTACGGCGCGACCCGTGAGCAGGCCATCGCCCGGATGCGCGTGGCCCTGTCCGAGATGGTGGTGGAAGGGATCAAGACCAATATTCCCTTGCATCAGGATCTGCTGACCGACGCGACCATCCTCAAGGGCGGTTTCAGTATTCACTATCTCGAGCAAAAGCTCGGTTTGCACAAGAAATAATGGCTTGGCTGTCGCTGCGCCTCTCGGCCGACGGTGACGCCGCCGAGGCGTTGGCGGATCGCCTGCTGGAGGCGGGCGCCCTGACGGTGTCCATTGAGGATCGCGATGCCGGAACCGTCGCTGAGGCCGCCCAGTTTGGCGAACCGGGCCTGGACGACCCGCGGGCGTGGACGCACAACTGGGTGGTGGCGCTGCTTGATGCCGATGCCGATGTGGCGGCCTTGTTGGCGGCCGCAGGCGTGCCGGCGAACACGCCGCATGAACTGCAAACGGTGGCCGAACAGGATTGGGTACGGCTGACCCAGGCGCAGTTTGATCCCATCAAGATCTCCGAACGGCTGTGGATTGTGCCGACCTGGCACGAGGCCCCGAACGCCGAGGCCATCAACATCGTGCTTGACCCGGGCCTGGCCTTCGGGACGGGCAGCCACCCGACCACGCGGCTGTGTTTGCGCTGGCTGGAGGCCAATCTGCGGGGGGGCGAGACGGTCCTCGATTACGGTTGCGGTTCCGGTATCCTGGCCATCGCGGCGGCCAAGTTGGGCGCGGATCGCGTTTGGGGCGTGGATCTGGATGCGCAGGCGGTGCAGGCGGCGCGTGACAATGCCACGGCCAATCGTGTCACGGCCGCGTTTTATTTGCCCGACGCCGCTCCGGATACACCCGCGCAGGTGCTGGTGGCCAACATCCTGACCAATCCGTTAAAGGCGCTGATGCCGCTTCTGGCCAGCCGCGTGCCGTCGGGCGGGCGCATTGCCCTGTCCGGGATCCTGTCCGAGCAGGCTGACAGTGTGCTGGCTATCTACAGCGAGACCTTCGTCATGCAGCGCTGGGGGGATGACGAAGGTTGGGTCTGTCTGGCTGGGGTACGGCGCTAGCGGAGCGGTGAACGGATGCTGACCACCTGCCCGGCCTGTCTGATGACGCATCGTGTGAGTGAGGCGCAGTTGGGGATGCGTCAGGGGCTGGTACGCTGTCGGCAATGCGCGGTGGTGTTTAATGCCCACGACATGTTGCGCGAGGGGAGCGAGGACGCCGCCTGGCCCGAACCGGAAGATTTCCCGCCGCAGACCGATCCTTGGGCTGCACCTGCACCTGCACCTGCGCGTGGCGGGGCGCAGCCTCTGCGCGATCCTGTGTTGACCACGGAAAATGTATCTATCGGCCGGCCAGAGGGCGGGCCTTCCATAGGCGCCTCTGGAGGGGAAAGCCCGGCAAGGTCTGTGGGCACCTCTGCGGGTATATGGCTGACCCTTGCCGCGTTGCTGTTGTTGCTGGTGGCACAGGTGGCCTTTATTGAGCGTACCACCCTGCAGCGGCAGTTTCCCGCGTTGTATGCCGGACTGGTGCGGCTGTGCCTCCCGTTGGGTTGCCTGACCGAGCCGGTGCGTCTGGTGGAGTCTGTGGAGATCAAGGGCAGTGCTCTCGACGCCCTGGCCGGTGACCGCGCGCGTTTGTCGGTGACCCTGGCGAATCGCGGCCCGCTGGATCTGGCCTGGCCACACCTTGTCCTCACCTTGCAGGATGCGCAGGGCCAGCGTCTGGCCGTGCGGGCACTGGCCCCGATCGACTATCTGACGGCCGAGGCCGCGCCGTTATTGCGGGCCGGGACCGAGGTGGAATGGCGCGTCCTGATGGGGCTGGGTGATGCGCGACCGATGGGCTATACCCTGGCGGTCCTCTATCCATAAGGGGTCGCTCAATGCGACAATGCGTTGCCTACATTGCCCATTGGGGGCGATCTGAAGAATGACCATGTCCACGCTTAAACTGACCCCGCTCAACGCCCAACACCGCGCTGCCAACGCCAAGCTGGTGGACTTTTCCGGTTGGGAGATGCCGCTGCATTACGGCTCGCAACTGGAAGAGCACCACATCGTGCGTCGTGATGCGGGCATGTTCGATGTGTCGCACATGCTGCCGGTTGATTTTCGTGGTGCGGCGGCGCGACCCTTCCTGAAACGCTTGCTGGCCAACGATGTTGACAAGCTCCAGACGACGGGCCGGGCGTTGTATTCCTGTATGTTGCACGCGGGCGGTGGGGTCATCGACGACCTGATCGTCTATTACCTGAACGAAAACGGGTTCCGCATCGTGTTTAACGCGGGCTGTGCCGAGAAGGATCTGGCCTGGGTCGAGACCCAGCGCGACGCGTATGCGCCGGATCTGGAGATCATTCCTCGCCGCGACCTAGCGATGATTGCCGTGCAGGGCCCTCAAGCCGCCACCAAACTCTGGCAGGCGATGCCGGGGCTGGAAGGCGTTGCCGGGGTCCTGAAGCCCTTTCATGGCGCCCCCATCGGCGAGATGTTTATCGCTCGCACCGGCTATACCGGCGAGGAGGGCTTCGAGATCATGCTGCCGGCCAAGGCAGCGCCCTTTTTCTGGCAGGCGGCGTTGGCGGTGGGTATCAAGCCGATCGGTCTGGGTGCGCGCGATACCTTGCGTCTGGAGGCCGGTATGGCGCTCTATGGTCAGGACATGGATGAGGGCATTACCCCGTTTGAGGCCGGGCTGGCCTGGACGGTGGCCATGGGCGGCGAGCGTGATTTCATCGGCAAGGACAGTCTGCAGCGGCTACCGCGCAACCGTCAGATGGTCGGCCTGAAGCTGATCGACCGGGGCGTGCTGCGCGCCCAGCA
>VGVU01000036.1 GCA_016873905.1 Betaproteobacteria bacterium
GTTTGCACGAACGGATACAAGTTCACGCAGACCAGGTCGATATAGCCCAGGCCGTGTGCATTCATGGTGGCGACATGCTCGGCGTTGTCGCGCACCGAGAGGATGCCGGCGTGGACCTTGGGGTGCAGCGTCTTCACGCGGCCGTCGAGCATCTCCGGAAAACCGGTGAATTCGGAGACATCCTTCACCGGCAGGCCGGCGTCGCGGATGGCCTTGGCGGTGCCGCCGGTGGAGAGCAACTCCACGCCTTGGCTGGCGAGGGCGCGGGCAAAGTCAATGAGGCCGGTCTTGTCGGACACGGAAAGCAGGGCGCGTTGGATCATGGTTTGGACGGGAAATGGAAACAAAAAAGGGGGATTCTCGGGTCGTTATTCAAGACCGTATTGCTGCATCTTCTTGCGCAGCGTGTTGCGATTGATGCCGAGCCATTCGGCCGCACGGCTCTGGTTATGACCGGCGCGGTGCAGGATTTCTTCAATGAGCGGTTTTTCGGCACTGACCATAAAAAGTTCGTGGAGACCGGTGGCCGCCTCACCATCAAGATCGTGAAAATATTTCTTCAAGACGCGCCGCACACAGAGTGCGATCTCATTCTCACGGGTCTCAATATTCATACAGGGGCCTCGGTTCTTGTCGGCGCTGACGGGGCGGTGGCGCGAGCGACCGCTTCGGCGTACACCAGATGGCGGCTATGCTCGCGGGCACGCCAGAAAAAATCGTTCACCGCGTCGATCTGCTGCTGCGCGGTTTCAAGCTGGTTCATGGCATGGCGGAAACTGGCCGAATCGGCGAGTCCCTTCGTGTACCAGGCGATGTGCTTGCGCGCCATGCGCGGCCCGGCGACCGCGCCGTAAAAACGGTACAGGTCGTCGAGATGTTCGATCAACAGTTGCTGAATCTCGGCCACCTCGGGGTGCGCCAGCTCCGTGCCGGTCGCCAGAAAATGGGCCATTTCCCGGAACAGCCACGGGCGGCCCTGCGCGGCGCGGCCGATCATGATGGCGTCGGCGCCGGTGTATTCCAGCACCGCGCGCGCCTTTTGCGGCGTGGTGATGTCGCCGTTGGCAATGATGGGAATCTGCGCCTCGGCCTTGACCTCGCGGATGGTGTCGTACTCGGCATCGCCGGAGTAGCCGCAGGCCCGGGTGCGACCATGAATGGCCAGGGCGCGGATGCCGGATTCTTGCGCGATCTTCAGCACGGTGCGGGCGTTGCGGCTGTCGCGATCCCAGCCGGTGCGAATCTTCAGCGTGACCGGGGTGTCAGGGACGGCGTTGACGATGGCCGACAGGATGCGCCCCACCAGCGGTTCGTCTTTGAGCAGGGCCGAACCGGCCATCACATTGCAGATCTTCTTGGCCGGGCAGCCCATGTTGATGTCGATGATCTGCGCGCCTTCGCCGGCATTGTATTTTGCTGCCTCGGCCATCATCGTCGGGTCGCTGCCGGCGATCTGCACCGAGATCGGTTCGACCTCGCCCTCGTGGTTGGCGCGCCGCTTGGTCTTGGCCGAGCCATAGAGCAGGGAGTTGGAGGTCACCATCTCGCTCACGGCCATGCCAGCGCCCAATCGTTTGCACAACTGGCGGAACGGCCGATCCGTCACGCCGGCCATGGGCGCGACGATCAGATTGTTCTTGAGGCGATAGGGGCCGATTTGCACGCTACTGGGAGGAGGCGAGGGCGCCTTGATTGCTTAAAAGGGAGGCAATTTTACTCCTGTCGCGAGGCGGTGTGTTGGTGCAGTGATGGCCAATTTTTTTTATCTGGTGGATGATCGGCGCTATGACTTCGGCGCTTTCCTTGTTATGGCCTACCCTGCTCGGGGCGTTCAGCGTCTTTGGCTTTGCGCCGTATGGCCTCTTCCTGGTCCCGATCGTGACCCTGGCCCTGTTCTTCGTCCGCTTGGGTCATGTTGCGCCACGCCGGGCCTTTTGGCAGGGCTATGCGTTTGGTCTGGGATATTTCCTCGCCGGAGTCTCGTGGGTCTTTGTCAGTCTGCACGAGTTTGGCCAGATGCCCTGGCCCTTGGCCGCCCTGGCGACCTTTATGTTCTGTGCCTTCTTGGCGTTATTCCCGGCCCTGGCCACGGGCCTGGCGGCGCGGTTGACCGCGTCTACGGTATGGCGTCTGGGGCTGGCCTTGCCGGCGAGCTGGGTGTTGTTGGAGTGGCTGCGGGGCTGGATATTGACCGGTTTTCCGTGGCTGGCGGTGGGGTATGCCCAAGTGCCCGATAGCCCGTTGGCGGGCTTTGCGCCCATCTTCGGCGTGTATGGCATGTCTCTGTTCACGGCCCTGGTGGCGGGCGCCTTGGCCGTGCGTTCTCGGGCCGGCTGGATCGCGGTGGCAGCGATCGGGCTGACGGGCTGGGGCGCGCAGTCGCTGCGCTGGACCGAGCCTGTCGGCGCTCCGGTGGCCGTGAGTCTGGTGCAAGGCAATGTGGCGCAATCCATGAAATTTTCGCCGGCGCAACGGGACGCGACCTTGCTGGATTATCTGGCTCTGGTGCGGCGGAGCGAGGGGCAGCTGACGATCCTGCCGGAAACGGCCCTGCCGATGTTTTGGCGCGAGGTGCCGGCGGCCTATCGCGCGGCGATGGCGGAGACCGCGCGGGCGCGGGGTGGGGATGTCCTGATTGGGGTGCCCACTCTGGCTATCGATGGGCGTTATTTCAATAGCGTGGTCAGTACGGGGCAGGCGCCGCAACAGGCCTTCCACAAGGTTCATCTGGTGCCGTTTGGCGAATTTGTGCCACGGGGCTTTGCCTGGCTCGTAGAGCAGATGCAGATCCCGCTCGGCGACTTCTCCCGTGGCGCGCCCGATCAGCCGCCGCTGGCGGTGGCCGGACAACAGGTGGCCATGAATATTTGCTACGAAGATGTCTTTGGTGAGGAGCTGATTCACGCCCTGCCGGAGGCGACCCTGATGGCCAATGTCAGCAACGATGCCTGGTTCGGCGACAGCGCCGCCCCTTGGCAGCATTTGCAGATCGCGCAGATGCGGGCGCTGGAGACGGGGCGCGTTTGGCTGCGCGCCAACAACACCGGCGTTACGGCAGCGATTGCTGTCGATGGTCGGGTGATCGGCCAGCTTCCACTCTTTGCGCAAGGGATCCTGGAGGTTCGGGTACAGGGTCGTGGCGGCCTGACCCCCTTTGCGCGCTGGGGCAATGCGCCGGCGCTGCTGCTGGCCCTTCTGATCCTGATCGTTGCCGGTGGACGGGGCTGGATGGGTGTCCGGAGAGCGGCCCGGCGATAGAATCCGCTCCTTTCTTTCTCGTGGATGCACTCATGACGCGTTTGACTCATCTATCGCATGGCGGCGGCTGCGGCTGCAAGATTGCGCCGGCCGTTCTGGAACAGATACTCGCCGAGACGCCTTATGCTCGGGGTCTGGCCTCGGTTTTTCCGGATCTTCTGGTGGGCACCGAATCCTCGGATGACGCCGCCGTTTGGCGCCTTAACGAGCATCAGGCCATTGTCGCCACCACGGATTTTTTCATGCCCATTGTCGATGACCCGTTTGAGTTTGGGCGCATCGCGGCGACGAATGCGATCTCCGATGTCTATGCGATGGGCGGTCGTCCTTTGTTTGGCCTGGCTCTGGTCGGCATGCCGCTGGATAAGTTGCCGCACGACACCATTCGGCAGATTCTGGCGGGGGGCGAGGCGGCGGCGCGGGCGGCGGGGATGCCGATTGCCGGGGGACATTCGATTGAGTCGGCAGAGCCGATTTATGGCCTGGTTGCCATTGGTGTGGTTGCTCCGGCCCAGGTCAAAAAGAACAGCGCTGCTCGGCCCGGCGATGTCTTGATCCTTGGTAAAGGCCTGGGTGTGGGGATCTACTCGGCCGCCCTCAAGAAAGATGCGCTGCCCGAGGCTGGTTATGCGGCGATGATTGCCTCAACGACCCAACTCAATACCCCCGGGCCGGATCTGGCCGCTCTGGATACGGTGCACGCCCTGACCGATGTGACGGGCTTCGGTCTGTTGGGTCATGCCTGGGAGATCGCGCGGGCCTCCGGCCTGCGGGTCGAGATTGATTGGCCGCGGGTTCCGGTCTTGTCTGGCGTGACCGAACTGGCACAAGCGGGGTTTGTGACCGGTGCCAGCGGGCGTAACTGGGCCAGCTATGGCCATGCGGTTACGCTGTTTGCAGGCTGCGCGGACTGGCAACGCGCGGTGCTGAGTGATCCGCAAACCAGCGGGGGCTTGCTGGTGAGCTGTGCGGCCGAGGCGGTGGAGTCTGTGCTGGCGATCTTCGCGGCCCATGGCTTTGCGCAGACGGCCGTGGTTGGTCGCGTCGTGGCGGGGACGGCGGGCGTCGTTGTTAACCCCTAGTTGTTGGGTTGGCCCACCGTGGCCAGGCGTGACCTAGGGTGTGCTTAGGGCGTGATTCAGGTAGGCGCGCAGGCGTGCCGGTTTCAGCGGTTTGTGGAGCAGGGTAAGGCCCGAGGCGGTCATCGCAGCGATGGTCTCGGGGGCCGTATCGCCGGTGATGATGGCCGCAGGCAGGGTCTCGCCCAGTTCATGGCGTAGCCAGGTGACGCTGGCGATCCCATCCATGGCGCCCGGCAGTCGATAATCGGAGAGGAGGCAATCCGGCAGGCGGCCCAGCTCGCCGAGGGCGTCCAGCAGGGCCTCGGCCGAGACCGCGGAGACGACCTCCATGCCCCATTCGTGCAGCAGCGCCGTCATGGCGCTCAAGATGAGGGTGTCGTCATCCAGGATGGCAATCAGCGGGGCCGCATCGCCGATCGGCTGGAAGGCGATGGTCTCTTCCGTCCCGTGAGGGAGAGCGGGGGTGCAGCGCGGCAAGCGGAAGGCAAAGCACGAGCCACGGCCGGGTACAGAGCGCAGGGTGACCCTCGTCCCCAGCAATTGGGCCTCGCGCGCGACGATGGCGAGCCCCAGGCCCAGGCCCTTGGCGCGCTGGCGTTCCGGGTTGTCGATCTGGAAATATTCCTCGAACACCTGGGCCTGTTTGTCTTCGGCAATGCCGAGTCCCGTATCGAGGACCTGCAGCTCGGCCGTGGCGTCTGGCCGCCGCCGTACCCCAACCACGATGCGGCCTTGCGGGGTGTAGCGAATGGCGTTGCTGACCAGGTTCATCAGGATGCGCTCGACGAGGAGCGGGTCGCTCTGCACGCACAGGTGGCAGGGCTTGATGTGCAGTTGCAAGCCCTTTTCAGTGGCCGTGGGGGCAAAGTGTTGCTGAATGTTGGCCAGCACCCGGCTGAGGGGGAAGCATTCGGGCTGCGCCAGAACGATGCCGGCATCGAGACGGGAGAGATCCAGCAGACCGCCCAGCATGTCGCCCATGGCCGTGGCCGAGGCGTCGATATGCGCGGTCAGACGCTGGAGCTCCGGCTCCGGGCGTTCCACCACCTTGTCCTTGAGGGCCGAGATGAGGAGCGTGAGGGCGTGCAACGGCTGGCGCAGGTCATGGCTGGCCGCCGCGAGAAATTTTGATTTTGCCCGCACGGCGGCCTCGGCCGCCTGCTTCTGCTCGATGAGCTCGGCGGTGGCGGTGCGGATGCCGGTTTGCAGGTGTTCATGAACATGGTCCAGCGTCACGGCCATCTCGTTGATGTCGAGCTCGAGCTGGCGCAGTTCGCCTTCAGTCTTTTCGACCGGACAGCGCGAATCCAGTTGGCCACGGGCCAGGGAGTGAACGGTGTCGGTGATGCGGTTCAGGCGTCGTGCCAGGCGATGGCTCAAGGTCCAGGCCATGGTGGCGGCCAGCAGGATCAGGGGCAACAAGAAGGTGAGCAGGGTGAGCAGCGCCTCTTTCCGGGCACTGCGGATGGGGGCGTCATCCAGGACGACAAGGACCTGACCGACCTCGTCGCCAGAGCCCAGAACGCCTTCGAGACCGGTGGCCTGCGGGTTCTGAACCAGGCCGAAGGGCCGGCGGAAGTAATAGCGGTCTCCGACGCGGCGCTCGGCAAAGGTCTGTATCTGCGTTGAGTCGTCGAGCAGGGCCGCCTGACCGCTGATGACCCACCATTGCTTGTTCTTGTCGGCGATGCCGATCGCATCCCGATCGGGATGAATGCCGGTATGGTCAGCCAGGCGTTGCAGGTTGGCGATGTTGCCGGTGAACAGGTCATAGACAGCGACCTCGGCCAGTTGGCTGGTCAGATCCCGGCCCCGCTGGCGCAGGGCGGCCTCGGCCTCGCGGGTGTTCTGGTGCACCATGTAGCCTGCAAACAGGAGCGCGCTGAGCACTGTGGGCCACAGGGCCAGCCAGAGCAGGCGGCCGCGCAGGGTGCCAATGCAGCGGCGAAGGCGAGTCGGCCAGTTCATCGGAGGGGCTGCCTGTTAGTGATCACTCAAGTGCAGCCGCTGGTTCACAGAATCTCAGGCCAGTCCGGCCTTCTGTGCGACCAGAACGGCCTCGGTGCGGTTGGCGGCATCGAGCGCGCGGAGGACGGCGGTGACATGAATCTTGACCGTGCCTTCGGTGAGGTGGAGGGCCTCAGCAATCTGACGATTACTCATCCCCTGGGCGATCAGGCGCACGACATCCAGTTGCCGCTCGGTCAGGCTGGACAGTCGCGGGCCGCTGGGGCTGGCGGGGTGCGTCGGCAGGGTTGGGGTGGTCGTGTGCGGGCTGAGCAGATCAGGCGGGGCATAGACGCCGCCGGCCATGACCAGATGAATGGCCGACACGATGACCGCCGGCGCAGCGGCCTTACTGATATAGCCCATGGCCCCGGCGGCCAAGACCTGGCGAACCTCATCCGGCTGATCGGCAGCGGACAGGACGATGAGGGGGATATCGGGAAAACGGCGACGGAACTGGGTGATGCCGTCGATGCCCGTTCCGCCTGGCATGTTGAGATCCAACAGCGCCAGATCCATATCGCTGTGCTGCGCGGTGATCGCATAGGCGCTGGGGTAATCAACGGCCTCCAGGACCTCGACCTGAGCGTCCAGTTTTTGAAGGACAGGCTTGACCCCTTCGCGGAACAGGGGGTGATCGTCGGCGAGTAAGATCTGCATGGCATGAACGGGTCATGAACCCGCAATACAAAGGGGATTGCCTGGCAGTTTATACCAAAGTTATGGTACGGCCTATGGCTTAAGTTATTTGCTGGAATCCAGCCCCAGCCTTTGCCAGATCCCGGTCGTCAGTGCCGCCTGATTCAAGGTGTAGAAGTGCAGCCCGGGCGCGCCGCCGGCGAGCAGGCGTTCGCACAGGGTGCTGACAAAGTCCAGTCCGAAGGCCTTGATTGAGGCGGTGTCGTCGTAATAACTTTCCAGTTTCTTGGCCAGCCAGCGCGGGATCTCGGCACCGCACAGGGCGGAGAAACGCGCCAGTTGCGCATAGTTTGAGATGGGCATGATGCCGGGCACGATGGGGATGGTGATGCCGCGCGCGTGGCATTCATCGACAAAGTTGAAATAGGCATCGGCGTTGAAAAAATATTGGGTGATGGCAGCGTTGGCGCCGGCCTCGACCTTGCGCTTGAAGTTGGTCAGATCGTCGCCCCAGCCCCGGGCCTGAGGGTGCATCTCGGGGTAGGCCGCAACCTCGATCTCGAACCAGTCGCCGGTCTCGGCGCGGATGAATTCCACCAGTTCGTTGGCGTAACGGAAGGCGCCGGGATCCGCCATGCCGGAGGGGAGGTCGCCGCGCAGGGCGACGATGTGGCGGATATTGTTGGCCTTGTAGGTCTCCAGAATGCTGCGGATGTTGTCGCGGGTGGAGCCGACGCAAGACAGGTGCGGCGCAGCAGCCAGCCCCTCGCTCTGGATCTCGAGTACGGTTTCCAGGGTGTTCGATTGCGTGGAACCGCCTGCGCCGAAGGTGACGGAGAAAAACTTGGGCTTGAGAGGCGCCAGTTGGGCGCGCACGCTGCGCAGTTTTTCCATGCCCTCGGGGGTTTTGGGCGGAAAGAATTCCATGCTGAAGCTGCGGTCGGTCATTGTGTGTCCCGTGGATTGGTGGCGTGGCGGTTGGTGTTGTGGCGGCAGATTCTAGCCCAAGCTGACGCCGAGTATGCGCCCAAGCAGCCAGGTCAGGCTGCCGGCGGAGGCGCCGATGGCCAGCATGCGCAGGCCGCTGCGGAGGGCGCCGCGGCCGGTGAAGAGGCTGATGGCGGCGCCAATGCCAAATAGCGCCGTGCCGGAGATCGCCAGGGTGAGGGGTAATGGGGCGCTATCGGTGAGCCACCAGGGCAGCAGTGGCAGGGCGGCACCGAGGGCGAAGGCGGCGAAGGAGGACAGTCCCGCGCCCCAGGGCGAACCGAGCTCGGCGGGGTTAAGGCCCAGTTCTTCGCGGGCCAGGGTGTCGAGCGCCTGTTTCGGGTCGGCGATGAGCCGGGTGGCCAAGGCAATGGCCTCGTCCCGCGGGATGCCCTTGGCCTCGTAGATCAGGGCAAGTTCAGCCGCCTCTTCCTGCGGATAGAAGGCCAGCTCTTCCGCCTCCAGGCCGATCTGGTATTCATAAAACTCGCGCTGAGTGCGCACCGAGATGTATTCACCTGCGGCCATTGATCCGGCACCGGCGAGCAGGCCGGCGAGGCCGGTGAGCAGCACCATCTCGGGCGCCGCGCCCGCGCCGGCGACACCCAGGATTAACGCGGCGTTCGATACCAGGCCGTCATTGATGCCGAAGACGGCCGCGCGCAAGTTGCCACCGTCCGGGGTGCGATGCCGTGTCTCGAGCGCGCCGGGGAGGGTCAGGCCATGGCCCGGATGACGGTACAGGCTCATGCCGCGCACCTTCATGGCGGCCAGAATACCGGTCAGTGCGCGGGGTCCGAAGGCCTTGATGAGTCGGCCCACCAGTTGGGTACGGCGGTCGGGGCTGTAGTGCGCGGGCGGGATGTGCCCCTGACGATGGGCCGCATCTGCCCAGACGCCTGCCTGTTTCTCGGCGGCGTGCGCCATGTCCAGGAAGGTTTGCTTGAGTTGGAGATCGGGCTCGGCCGCGGCGACGCGCTGGTAGAGCCAGGCGGAGCGTTTTTCTTCCAGCCAGGAATCGAGTGCGTGCATTGGCGGCGCAGAGGGTATGAGGTGACCGATGATACGGCGCTAGAGCCCGCGCCGATACTGCACGGCCTCGGCGATGTGGGCGGCTTGTACACGCGGGCTGTTGCCCAGATCGGCAATGCTGCGCGCGACCTTGAGGATGCGGTGATAGGCGCGGGCCGACAGATTGAGGCGGGTGATGGCCTGCTTGAGCAGGGTCAGGGCGGCGTTGTCGGTCTCGGCATGGATCTCGATCTCGCGTCCGGAAAGGGCGCTGTTGGGCCGTCCCTGGCGTTCCTGTTGGCGGGCATGCGCGTGCAGAACGCGCTCGCGGACCGTGGCGCTTGTCTCGCCATCCCCGGCGCGGAGGAGGTCATTTTCCGGCAGTGAGGGGACCTCGACCGAGAGGTCAATGCGATCCAGCAAGGGGCCGGAAAGGCGCGCACGGTAACGCGTTATCTGATCCGGCGTGCAGCGGCATTTGCCGGACGGATGGCCCAGATAGCCACAGGGGCAGGGGTTCATGGCCGCCACGAGCAGGAAACGGGCCGGAAAATCGGCCTGGCGTGCGGCCCGCGAGATGGTGATGTGACCGCTCTCCAGGGGTTCGCGCAAGACCTCCAGGGCCCGCCGGTCGAATTCAGGCAGTTCGTCGAGAAACAGTACGCCGTGGTGAGCCAGCGAGATCTCGCCGGGACGCGGGTTGCTGCCGCCGCCGACCAAGGCAATGGCCGAGGCGGAATGATGGGGTGCGCGGTAGGGGCGCACGCGCCAGTAGTCTTCGATCCGGAGCCCGGCGAGGGACTGAACGGCCGCTGTCTCCAGCGCCTCGGCCTCGGTCATGGGCGGCAGGATGCCGGGCAGGCGTTGTGCGAGCATCGACTTGCCCGTTCCGGGCGGGCCGCTCAGTAACAGGGAGTGCTGGCCGGCCGCGGCAATCTCCAGGGCGCGGCGTGGCCCGCTCTGGCCTTTTACATCGGCGAGATCGAGGTACGCGGGCGGTGTCGCTGCGCTGGTGTGGGGCGGCGCGCTCAGCGGTGTGCGGCCGGTCAGGTGGGCGCATACGGCCAGCAGGGAATCGGCCGCCAGCAGGTTCGCGCCCTGGATCCGTGCCGCTTCGCTAGCGCTTTGCGTCGGCAGGATGAAGCGCCGCCCGCTGTCACCGCTAGCCAGCAGCATGGCCAGTGCCCCCCGGATGGTGCGCAGCGCGCCACCGAGGGCGAGCTCGCCGGCAAACTCGTAGTCATCCAGTGACTTGGCGGGGATCTGCCCCGAGGCCGCGAGAATGGCCAGGGCGATCGGCAGGTCGAAGCGGCCGGATTCTTTGGGCAGATCGGCGGGGGCCAGATTGACCGTGATCCGCGAGGCGGGAAATTCGAATCCGGATTGCTGGATGGCGGCCCTGACCCGGTCACGGGCCTCGCGGACCTCAGCCTCTGGCAGGCCGACCAGCGTAAAGCCCGGCAGACCGCGGCCAAGATGCGCCTCGACGATAACCACAGGCGCCGCAAGGCCGTCGATGGCGCGGCTATAGGCCTGAGCAAGGCCCATGAGGTGGCCCGTTAGTCCTGAGCGGGCGGGGCTTCAAGCCGCGCGAGGCGCGTCTCAAGCTCGGCCAGGCGTTCCTGAGCGCGGAGCAAGACGGCCGTCTGTACATCGAACTCCTCACGCGTGACCAGATCGAGTTTTGCGAACAGTCCGGCCAGTGCGGCGCGCAGGTTTTTCTCGATATCGCTGGCGGGCGACTGTGCCAGCGTGGCAGACATGCGGGCGGTAAATTCTTCGACCAGTTTGGGATTGAACATAAGCGGCCTCCTCGTTTGCAGTGTAGCAGGAGCGTGCCGGATATGGCACGGATGTGGCACGGATATGGCATGGAGCCTGAGATGGTGCACGCGGAGCCGGTCATGCACCACGCGAGTGCGCCGTTCGCAGTGGTTAATCCGGGAAAAGCATTCAACCTGTTGTTTATAAAAAAGAATATTTATCTGGCACGGATAATGCTTTGGAACAGGCGTGCGTTGTTGCACCGCAACTAGATTGGAGTTCGAAATGAAAAAACTGACTTCTGTACTGATCCTGTCCGGATGCCTGAGCCCGATGGCCATGGCGGCCGACGCCCCGGCCTCCCCGCATACGGTGGCCTACAACATCGGCCTGACCTCGGATTACATCTTCCGGGGCATTTCGCAAAGCCAGCATGGCCCGGCCGTATCCGGCGGGGTGGACTATAGCCATGCCAGCGGACTTTATGCCGGCACCTGGGTGTCGCAACAGAAGTGGGTCAAGACGGGCGGTACGGATGCGGCCAATGATCCTTACAAGACCCAGAGCGATTGGGAGATGGACTTTTATGCCGGCTACAAGGGCAGTGCCGATACGGTGAGCTATGACCTGGGTCTGATCCGCTATTACTACCCCGGGAATGCCGTGGCAGGCCAGGTCTCTCCGGACACCACCGAGGCCTATCTGGGCCTGAGCTATGGACCGGTGACGCTGAAATACAGCCAGGCCATCTCTGACTATTTCATTGCCTGGGGCACGCTGGGCACGACCAAAACCAAGGGGTCCAACTATCTGGAACTGAATGCCACGCATGATCTGGGTAATGGCTGGGG
>VGVU01000037.1 GCA_016873905.1 Betaproteobacteria bacterium
GCCGATGTCGCGGGTTGCGATGAGGCCAAGGAGGAGGTCAGCGAGCTGGTTGAGTTCTTGCGTGATCCGTCCAAGTTCCAGAAGCTGGGCGGCCGTATCCCGCGTGGCGTGTTGATGGTCGGCTCGCCCGGTACCGGCAAAACGCTGCTGGCCAAGGCCATTGCCGGTGAGGCCAAGGTGCCGTTCTTCACCATCTCGGGCTCGGACTTTGTCGAGATGTTTGTCGGGGTCGGTGCGGCGCGGGTTCGCGACATGTTTGAGCAGGCCAAGAAGCATTCTCCCTGCATCCTGTTTATCGACGAGATTGATGCGGTGGGGCGTCAGCGCGGTGCAGGTCTCGGGGGCGGTAATGACGAGCGCGAGCAGACACTGAACCAGTTGCTGGTGGAGATGGACGGCTTCGAGGCGAATCAGGGTGTCATCATCATCGCCGCTACCAACCGCCCCGATGTGCTGGATCCCGCGTTGTTGCGTCCGGGTCGATTCGATCGTCAGGTGGTGGTGCCGTTACCGGATATCCGTGGCCGTGAGCAGATCCTGCTGGTGCATATGCGCAAGGTGCCCATCGCGCAGGATGTAAAGGCCGAGATCATCGCCCGCGGCACGCCCGGTTTTTCCGGCGCGGATCTGGCCAATCTCGTTAACGAGGCCGCCTTGTTTGCCGCCCGCAGCAACAAGCGCCTGGTGGACATGGACGACTTCGAGCGCGCCAAGGACAAGATTATGATGGGCGCCGAGCGTCGTTCAATGATCATGCCCGAAGAGGAGCGCAGGAACACGGCCTATCACGAGTCCGGTCACGCCGTGGTCGCCCGCTTGCTGCCCAAGACCGATCCGGTGCACAAGGTCACGATCATCCCGCGCGGTCGCGCCCTGGGCGTGACCATGCAGTTGCCGACCGAGGATCGTTACAGCCAGGACAAGATCCGCCTGTTGTCGACCCTCGCCGTGCTGTTTGGGGGCCGTATCGCCGAAGAGATCTTCATGCAGCAGATGACCACCGGCGCCTCCAACGACTTTCAGCGGGCCACCGATCTGGCGCGCCGGATGGTGACGCAATGGGGTATGTCCGACGCGCTGGGCACCATGGTGTACGGTGAAGAGGAGGGTGAGATCTTTCTGGGCCGTTCGGTGACGACGCACAAGAGTGTGTCTGAGGCGACTCTGCAACAGGTCGATGCCGAGGTGCGTCGCATCATCGACGAGCAATACGCCCGCGCCCGCAAACTCATCGAGGACAACCGTGACAAGATCGAGGCCATGACTCATGCCCTGCTGGAATGGGAGACCATCGACGCCGAGCAGATCGACGACATCATGGCCGGTCGTCCGCCGCGTCCGCCCAAGCCGGCGCCTGTGGCGAAACCGCCCGCCAGTGAACCGCCTGCGGCCCCCGAGGCAACGACACGCCCGGCGGAAGAAGCCTGATTTCGGTAAGGCTGTGACCTGGAAAAACGATCGCCCACAGGTGATGGGCATCGTCAATGTGACGCCCGACTCGTTCTCCGACGGCGGGCGTTTTTATTCGTCCGATCAGGCCCTGGATCATGCCCGCCGTCTGATCGACGCGGGTGCGGATGCCCTGGATATTGGCGGCGAGTCGACGCGGCCGGGTGCGCAGGCGGTGAGTGAGCAGGAGGAACTGGAGCGCATCCTGCCGGTGCTGGAAGGGCTGCGCGATTGCGGCGTGACGCTGTCAGTGGACACGATGAAGCCGGCCGTGATGCGAGCGGCGCTGGCGGCGGGCGCGACGATGATCAACGATGTGCGTGCCTTGCAGGCGCCGGGCGCACTGGAGGCTGTGCGGAACAGTGATTGCGCCGTTTGTCTGATGCACATGCAAGGGGAGCCGCGCAGTATGCAGGATGCGCCGCAGTACGGGGATGTGCTGCAGGAGGTGTATGGCTTTCTGGCCGCCCGTATCGCTGCCTGCGGGGCCGCGGGTGTCGCACGGGATCGGCTGTACATCGATCCCGGATTCGGTTTTGGCAAGACGCTGGAACATAATCTGGCCTTGTTGCGGGGCTTGCCGCGCCTAGCGGAACTGGCACCGGTGTTGGTGGGGGTGTCGCGCAAACGGATGCTGGGCGAGATAACCGGGCGGCCGGTGGACGAACGCCTGGCGGGCAGTATCGCAGCGGCCTTGCGTGCGGTAGAGAAGGGCGCCGCCATCGTGCGGGTGCATGATGTGGCAGCCACGGTGGATGCACTGAAGATCTGGGAGAGGACGCGATGAGGACGACGGGCAGCAGAAAATATTTTGGTACCGATGGCGTGCGTGGGCGCGTGGGTGAGGCGCCGATCACGCCCGATTTTGCCTTGAAGCTGGGCTATGCCGCCGGTCGGGTACTGGCGCAGCAACGCGACAACGGGGCACGGCCCACGGTGTTGATTGGCAAGGACACGCGCCTGTCTGGCTACATGCTGGAGTCGGCGCTGGAGGCGGGTTTTACGGCGGCAGGCGTTGATGTGCGTCTGGTCGGCCCGATGCCGACGCCGGCCGTGGCCTACCTCACCCGCACCCTGCGCCTTTCGGCCGGGGTGGTGATTTCTGCGTCACACAATCCATTCGAGGACAACGGTATCAAGTTCTTCTCCGGCGATGGCTTCAAGCTGCCGGACGCGGTGGAGCTCGAGATCGAGGCCGCCATCGACTGTCCGCTCGTCACCGCCGAGGCGCGGCTGATCGGCAAGGTCAAGCGCCTGGACGATGCGCCGGGGCGGTATATCGAGTTTTGCAAGGGCAGTTTCCCGTTTGAACTGGATCTCAAGGGCCTGCGTATCGTTGTGGATTGCGCGAACGGCGCTACCTACCATATCGCGCCGCCGGTGCTGCACGAACTGGGTGCCGAGGTGATCGCTATTGCCAACCAGCCGGATGGCTTCAACATCAATGAGGGCTGCGGTGCCACGCACCCGTCGCTGATGATCGAGGCGGTGCGTGCCAATGGCGCTGATTTGGGCATTGCCCTGGACGGTGATGGTGACCGCTTGATCATGTGCGATGCCGATGGTGAGATCGTTGATGGCGACCGCCTGCTTTACCTGATGGCCAAGAGCCGCCTGGCGGCGGGTGAAACGGTGGAGGGCGTGGTCGGCACGCAAATGACAAACGGTGCGGTGGAACGGGCCTTGCGTGCACTGGGCCTCGATTTCGAACGCGCCAAGGTGGGCGATCGCTATGTGCTGGAACGCATGCAGGCGCGTGGCTGGATGCTGGGCGGTGAGGGTTCCGGCCATCTGCTGTGCCTAGATCGCCACACCACGGGCGACGGCATCGTCTCTGCCCTGCAAGTGCTGGCGGCGCTGCGTCGGAGCGGGCAAAGCCTGTCCGAACTGGTTGCCGATTGTCCCTTGTGGCCGCAGGTACTGCTCAATATCAAGGCCCCGCGTGAATTGGCCGCTCATCCTGAGGTCGTCGCTGCGGCTCACGCAGAAGAGGTGGCGTTTGCCGGTCAGGGCCGCATCTTGTTGCGCGCCTCCGGTACCGAGCCCCTGGTGCGGGTGATGGCCGAAGGCATGGACGCCGCCGCGGTGCACGCTGCTGCTGAGCGTATCGCTGCCGTGGTGCGGCAGAAGGCGGCTTAGACGCTCGGTAGCTTGGCCCTGTGTATGCTCGCCACTTTCTGGCATGCTGAGAATTGAAGGATTGATGTTTCGCCTTGAAGGGTTGCGGGCCTGGTTGCGCCTGTTGCGTCTCGCCTGGCATGTGTTGGTGGGGGCCTTGACGGTCGCGTTCTTGTTCCCGCGCCTGGATCATGGGGAGCAGGGCCGTCGGCTCACACGCTGGTCAGCAGAGATGTTGCAGTTGTTCGGTATCAGCCTGGTCGTTCGCGGCCGAACGCCCCCGCTGCGCGGCAAGGGTGTCCTGATCGTCGCCAATCATGTCTCCTGGCTGGACATCCATCTTTTGCATAGCCTCTTGCCGTGTCGTTTTGTCGCCAAGGCGGATATCGCCCGCTGGCCCCTGTTTGGCTGGTTGGCTGCGCAGACGGGGACTCTGTTTTTGGTTCGGGAGAAACGCTCGGCCATCCGCGAGATGAATGTGACGATGGCCTCTCTGCTGGCCGAGGGCGAATGTCTGACCCTTTTCCCGGAAGGAACGACGACATCCGGCGATCGGGTCTTGCCCTTCCGTGGGGCCTTGCTGGAGCCCGTCATTCAGGCGAACGCAACCCTCTGCCCGGTATCCATTCGTTATCTGGATGGTCAAGGGCAGCGTACCGAAATCCCGGCCTATCACGGCGAGATGACCCTGATGGAGTCGCTCTGGCGGATTGCGTGTGCCCCGCCGTTTACGGCGCAGATCGAGTTTATGCCGGCGCTCGCCGCCGGATCCTGCGACCGTCGCAGCCTGGCGGCCAGGGCGGAGGGGCAGATTCGCGCCAGCCTTGAAAAGGGTTCATCCGCCGGTCACAGTTCTGTAACATTCGCGGCGTACGATACGACGGGTTAGGCCGTCCCCTTCATCGTCAGGAGCAGTCATGCGTAAAACTCATTTTTTGAAGCCGATTCTTGTCGCGATCCTGTTTTCGGCGGGCACTTATTCTGCTCAGGCCGCCGATACGACCGGCGCGGGCGCAACCTTCCCCTACGCCATCTATACCAAGTGGGCTGAGAAATACAAGGCCGCCACCGGTCAGCGGGTGAACTACCAGGGCATCGGTTCCTCGGGGGGGGTCAAACAGATCAAGGCCAAGACCGTCGATTTCGGCGGCACCGACGCGCCGCTCAAGGACTCCGAACTGGACGCCGCCGGCCTGACCCAGTTCCCGGCCGTCATGGGGGGCGTGACGATCGTTGTCAACCTGCCCGGCATAGCCTCCGGCCAGGTGAAGCTGGATGGCCCGGTGAGTGCCGAGATCTTCCGTGGTGCCATCACCAAGTGGAACGATGCCAAGATCACCGCCCTGAATCCCGGCGTGGCGCTGCCCAATACCGCGATCACGGTCGCGCATCGTTCCGACGGTTCCGGCACCACCTTCGTGTTCACCCATTATCTGGCCAAGCAGTCCACGGCTTTCTTGCGTGATGTGGGCGCCGGCAACACGGTGAACTGGCCCGCCAACGGCGTCGGCGGCAAGGGTAATCCGGGTGTGGCCGCCAATGTGCAGAAAATTGCCGGCGCCATCGGTTATGTGGACATCGCCGATGCCATGCAGAACAAGATGAACTTTGTCGCCTTGAAGAACAAGGCCGGCAACTACATCGTCCCGAACCAGGCGGCTGTCGAAGCGGCCGCCATGAGCGCCAACTTCAAGGTCAAAGGCATGGCCCCCGACCTGCTGGATCAGTCGCACAAGAATGCCTGGCCGATCACCAGCGCGACCTATGTCCTGGCCTATAAAAAGGGCGCCGATGCGGCTCGCCAGAAGGGGGTTGTGGATTTCTTCTCCTGGTCGCTACACAATGGCCAGAAGATGGCTGAAGAACTGGGCTTTGTGCCCCTGCCGCCGAGCGTGGTAAAGATGGTCGAAGCCGAGATGAAAAACATCAAGTAAGCGGAGGCCCCGTGGCATTATGCCAGGGGGCCATTTTCAGGCGGCATCGCAGCGTGCCTCCTGAAAATGGCAATATTTGTGGGCAAAAACGATGGCTGAATTGGGCAGTCCAATGACAGGAAGCAAAGCGGTGACAGAGCCTGTTGACCTGCATGCAGGGCGGGTGGCGGTTTTTCGCCGCCAGGATCGCCTCTTTCACGGAGTGACCCAGTTTTTTGCTTCGATCGTGTTCCTGACATTGTTCGGAATTCTGGTCTCTCTGGGGGTTGAGGCCTACCCGAGTCTGAGTACCTTCGGTATGGCGTTCGTCTGGACCGATGTCTGGGATGCCCCCGATGAGAAATTTGGGGCCCTGATCCAGATCTACGGCACCCTGGCAACCTCCGTTATCGCCCTCCTGATCGCTGTTCCCGTTAGCTTTGGTGTTGCCTTGTTTCTGACCGAGACTTGCCCGATCTGGTTGCGTCGACCGCTGGGAACGGCCGTCGAACTCTTGGCGGGCATCCCCTCCATCGTGTACGGGATCTGGGGCCTGTTTGTGTTTGCCCCGCTCTTTGCCGAGCATGTGCAGCCGCATTTGCAGGCGGCCGTTGGTGACATACCCGTCCTAAGGGGGCTTTTTGCAGGCGCTCCCATGGGCATCGGCATTCTGACGGCGGGCCTGGTCTTGTCCCTGATGGTCATCCCTTTTGTGGCCTCGGTGATGCGCGATGTGTTTGAGACCACGCCGCCCGTCCTGAAAGAGTCGGCCTACGGCGTGGGTTGCACCCAATGGGAAGTGGTCACGCGCATCGTTCTGCCCTATACCCGCGTGGGCGTTATTGGCGGCATCATGCTCGGCCTGGGGCGCGCCCTGGGTGAGACCATGGCCGTGACCTTCGTGATCGGCAACGCCAATCGCATCACCGGCAGCCTGTTTTCGCCAGGCACCTCGATTGCCTCGACCCTGGCGAACGAGTTTGGTGAGGCGTCTCCGGGTCTGCATCTCTCGTCTCTGTTCGCCTTGGGTCTGGTGCTGTTCGTGATTACCTTCCTGGTGCTGGCGGCCTCCAACTGGCTGATCGCTCGCGGTCGCGCCAAGGCCGGTCGTTAACGGAGCGCTGATCATGGCCATTTCACTTTATACGCGCCGCGTCCTGACCAATCGGGTCGGTATTTTTCTCTCCATGTGCGCCATGGCCTTTGGGCTTTCGGCCTTGTTGTGGATTCTCTGGACCCTGCTGTCCAATGGCTTTTCGGCCCTGAATTGGGCGTTCTTTACACAGGAAACCCCGGCACCGGGCAGCGAGGGGGGCGGCTTCTCCAATGCGATCGTGGGGAGCCTGTTGATGCTGGGCGTGACCACCTTTGTTTCGACCCCGATCGGCATCCTGGCCGGAATCTTCCTGGCCGAATACGGCGACCGTTCGCGTTTTGCCCAGATCACCCGTTTCATTACGGACATGACGCTGTCGGCGCCGTCTATCGTGATCGGTCTGTTTGTGTATGCCCTGGCGGTGGCCACCTTGGGTGGCTTCTCGGGTTGGGCGGGTTCGCTGGCCTTGTCGCTGATCGCCATTCCCGTCGTGGTGCGCACCACGGAGAACATGCTCAAGCTGGTGCCGACGGCGTTGCGTGAGGCTGCCTTTGCCCTGGGCGCGCCGCGCTGGAAAGTCTCGCTGGCCGTTACCCTGCGGGCGGTCAAGTCGGGCGTGGTGACGGGGGTCTTGCTGGCGATCGCGCGTGTCACGGGGGAGACGGCGCCCTTGCTCTTCACCGCCTTGAATAACCAATTCATGAGCATGGACATGTCTCAGCCGATGGCTAATCTACCGGTGGCGATCTACCAGTTCGCCATGAGTCCCTATGAAAACTGGCAGCAATTGGCCTGGGGCGGGGCGTTGTTGGTTGCTTTGATGGTTCTGGCCATCAATGTCGGCACCCGCATCCTGTTCCGCCAGACCAATCTCAAGAAATGATGGAGTCTTTGATGATGGAATCCGCAACGGTGGAATTGGGCTCATTGGCCATCGCCTTGAAGGTGCGCAACCTGAACTTTTTCTACGGCAGTTTCCAGGGTTTGAAGGATATCAACCTGGATATTGCCCATCGTCATGTCACGGCCTTCATTGGCCCGTCCGGTTGCGGTAAGTCCACCTTGCTGCGCACCTTTAACAGGATGTATGACCTGTATCCGGGACAGCGTGCCGAGGGCGAGATTCTGTTTCAGGGCAAGAATCTGCTCGACAAGAAGCAGGATGTGAACCTGGTGCGGGCCAAGATCGGGATGGTGTTCCAGAAGCCAACCCCGTTCCCGATGACCATTTACGACAATATTGCCTTCGGGGTTCGTCTCTACGAGAACCTGTCAAAGAGCGAGATGGATGCCCGGGTCGAGTGGGCGCTCAAGAAGGGGGCCTTGTGGAATGAGGTCAAGGACAAGCTGTTGCAGTCGGGCCTGTCGCTGTCGGGTGGCCAGCAACAGCGTCTGTGTATTGCCCGGACGATTGCGGTCAAGCCGGAGATCGTTTTGTTCGACGAGCCGACCTCGGCCTTGGATCCGATCTCAACGGCCAAGATCGAAGAGTTGATCAACGAGCTCAAACATGAGTACACCATCGCCATCGTGACCCACAACATGCAGCAGGCCGCGCGAATCTCTGACTTCACCGCCTTCATGTACCTGGGCGATCTGGTTGAATTCGGCAGGACGGATGAGCTGTTCGTTAAGCCGAAGATTGTCAAGACAGAGGAATACATTACCGGCCGCTTTGGTTGAGGCCTGTCGATGGCGGGCCCATTGGCAAAAAGGGTGACCACAGACAGGGAAATCATGGCTATGATCCGGCTGAGCTAATCATTAGTGGGTGCTGATATGACTGCCATCAAGGACATCGCCAAGTACATCAGAAAGAATCCTGATACCGAGGAGGCCCGGATCATGCAGTCCCTGTGTGAGTCTCTCGAGCAGGGCAGGGCTTTTGATCTGGGCAGCATCTACAACATGAAGGATAAAGCGTACAACCTCAGCATCGCCTTCATCGACGAATGGCGTTTTGACCGCCATGTAAAGTCCCGCCGTCTCGGCAAGTACCTTGCAGAGAAGCCCGAAGATAACGCGGCTTCCTGAGCTTGATCCGGGGCGCCGGCGTGGCGCAATTGGGCGTGACTGGGCGCAAAACGGGCGCTGATTGCGTTGACCGTACGGCCCACGCCAGTTAGAATTCGCGGTCTTTGAAAATGGAGGGCGGCGATGCCTCGCAAGCTGGTTGCTGGTAACTGGAAGATGCATGGGTCTTTGACCGACAATGCGGCCTTGTTGGCGGGCGTTGTGTCGGGTGCCCAGGGCGTCAACTGCGACATCGCTGTTTGCGTCCCCTTCCCCTATTTGTCTCAGGTTCAGCAGGTTTTGAGTGGCACCCCGGTTCGTCTGGGCGCGCAGAACTTGAGCGAGCATGCCAAGGGCGCCTATACCGGTGAGGTGTCGGCGGCCATGCTCAAGGATTTTGCTTGCGCCTATGTGATCGTTGGGCATTCCGAGCGGCGTAGCCTCTATGCCGAGAGCGATGCGCAAGTGGCGGCCAAGTTTGTCGCCGCGCAGGCGGCTGGCATCACGCCGATCCTGTGTCTGGGTGAGTCGTTGCAGGAGCGCGAGTCGGGTGTGACCGAGGCGGTTGTGGCGCGTCAGTTGGATGCGGTGCTGGCAGTCGCGGGTATTGCGGCCTTTGCCAATGCGGTTATCGCCTATGAGCCGGTTTGGGCTATTGGCACGGGCTTGACCGCGACACCGGAGCAGGCGCAAGCCGTGCATGCCTTTATTCGTGGCCGCCTGGCCCAGCACGACTCGGCCATTGCGGCGAATGTAGTGATTCAGTACGGCGGCAGCATGAAGCCTGGCAATGCGGCGGAGTTGTTGTCGCAGCCGGATATTGACGGTGGCCTGATTGGGGGCGCGGCCTTGGTGGCCGAGGACTTTTTGGCTATTTGCCGCGCCGCCTGATGGCTTGAGTCGCGCGTGTTGATTTAATTCGAGAGAGATCAATGGAACAGGTAGTCTGGGTAGTGCATGTGTTGACGGCGATCTCCGTGATCGGTCTGGTCCTGATGCAGCATGGCAAGGGCGCTGATATGGGCGCAGCCTTTGGCAGCGGCGCCTCCGGCAGCCTGTTTGGTGCGACCGGTTCGGCCAACTTTTTGAGCCGAACCACCGCTGTTCTGGCGACGCTGTTCTTTCTGACCAGCGTGGGTTTGACGGCGCTTTCGGCCAAGACCAAGACGCTGAATACGGCGGTTCCTGCGGAGGTCTCGCCGGTCTCGGCGCCCGCAGGTGCGGTTCCTGCCGCCGCTCCGGCGTCGGTGCCTGCAGCTCCGGCTGGCGCCATTCCGAAATAAGTTCTTTCTGGCGGGCCTGTGACCGGGCCCGGCAGTCGTTATGCCGACGTGGTGAAATTGGTAGACACGCTATCTTGAGGGGGTAGTGACCTAGGTCGTGCGAGTTCGAGTCTCGCCGTCGGCACCATCGAATTTTTTAATGCCTGCTCCCCTTTTTTTGCAGGCAGTTGATTTGCAAGATGTTTGGCATTGTTTGTCACAATCAGGTCATTTGACCCGGGTTGCCCGTCAACATAGAATCCGGGCCACGGATTCATAAAGCAAGAAACACAGAAAACCATGCTGGAAAACTACTTCCCGGTGCTGATGTTTGTCTTGGTCGGTTTGTTGATCGGCATCGGCCCAATTCTCATCGGATGGGTGCTCTCACCGCACCGCCCGGACCCCGAAAAACTTTCCGCTTACGAGTGTGGATTTGAGGCATTTGAGGATGCGCGCATGAAGTTTGATGTGCGTTATTACCTCGTGGCCATCCTTTTCATCCTGTTTGATCTGGAGATCGCCTTCCTCTTTCCTTGGGCGATTGTCCTGGAAGAGATTGGTGCCTTTGGTTTTTGGTCCATGGTCGTGTTTCTCTCCATCCTGATTGTCGGCTTCGCCTACGAGTGGATGCGGGGCGCGCTTGAGTGGGAGTGATTCAGGGTGGGTATTGAAGGCATTCTCGAAAAGGGTTTTGTAACCACTACAGCGGACGGCGTCATCAACTGGGCCAAGAATGGTTCGTTGTGGCCGATGACCTTCGGTCTGGCCTGCTGCGCGGTGGAGATGATGCAGGCGGGCGCCTCGCGTTACGATCTTGACCGCTTTGGCGTGGTGTTCCGCCCGAGTCCGCGTCAGTCCGATGTGATGATCGTCGCGGGTACGCTGACCAACAAGATGGCCCCTGCGTTGCGCAAGGTGTATGACCAGATGCCGGACCCCAAGTGGGTGATCTCCATGGGCTCATGCGCTAACGGTGGCGGTTATTACCACTATTCCTATGCCGTCGTGCGCGGATGTGATCGCGTGGTGCCGGTGGATATCTATGTGCCGGGCTGTCCTCCGACCGCCGAGGCCCTGCTCTACGGCATCCTGCAATTGCAGAACAAGATCCGTCGCACCCAAACCATTGCTCGCTGATCGGACGAATTCTCATGCCTCTGACTGCTGAAGCCCTCGCCGAACGCCTGCAAGACTCGCTGGGTGATCTGATTGCCAATCTCACGGTGGCGCTGGATGAGGTCACCCTGGAAGTGGACGCTGCCAACCTGATGGAGGCCGCTGCGCAATTGCGTGACGCGCCCGATCTGCGTTTCGATACCTTGATTGATCTGTGCGGGATTGATTATCTGGACTACCGTGACGGCGGCGAAAGTCGTTTCAAGAACGGTCCGCGTTTCGCTGTTGTGTTGCATTTGCTGTCGGTGCGCCGCAATCAGCGCGTGCGGGTACGGGCCTTTGCTCCAGATGATGTTCTGCCGGTTGTGCCCTCGGTGCACAGCCTGTGGCCGACCGCAAATTGGTTCGAGCGGGAGTGTTTTGACCTCTTCGGCATCGTCTTTGAAGGCCATCCCGACATGCGCCGCATCCTCACGGATTACGGTTTTATCGGCCATCCGTTCCGCAAGGACTTCCCCATTTCTGGTCATGTCGAGATGCGTTACGACCCCGAGCAGCGCCGTGTCATTTATCAGCCGGTCAGCAT
>VGVU01000038.1 GCA_016873905.1 Betaproteobacteria bacterium
CCGGAAGATCGGCGCGGTGTCGCGGAGATCAAGGCGCGATTGGTGGCGCGCGGTTGGCAGGAGGTGATTACCTACAGCTTTATTGATCCCGCCGATGCGGCCCTGTTTTCTGGGGATGCCGCCGCCATCACCCTGCTGAATCCGATCTCCAGCCCGTTGTCGGTGATGCGTGCAAGCCTGTTGCCGGGCCTGGTGCAGACCCTGCGTCACAACCTGAATCATGGCCAGGAACGCCTGCGCATTTTCGAGGCCGGCCGCTGTTTTACCGGCGTGGAGGCGAACGCTCAGCCGCAGCGCGTGGCCGGTCTGCTCTACGGCGCTGCGCAGCCTGAACAATGGGGTGCGGCGACGCGGCCGGCTGACTTCTTCGACATCAAGGCCGAGGTGGAGTCGCTGGTGGCGCCGCAGACCCTGAGCTTCCGCAACGAATCTCATCCGGCCCTGCATCCTGGGCAGGGTGCGCGCTTGTATCTGGGCGACCAGGCGGTCGGCTGGATGGGTGCCCTGCATCCGCGTCTGGTGCAGACGCTCGGCCTGGCCCGGACCCCGCTGGGGTTCGAGATGGATCTTGCAACCCTCACGGCCGTCTCGCTCCAGTCGTATTCCAGCGTGCCTCACCTGCCCGCCGTACGCCGGGATCTGGCCGTGCTGGTGGATGCGGACCTGGCTGTGGGTACGCTATTGGATACGCTGCGTGCCGACCTGCCGGCGGCTGTGACGGCCGTTGACCTGTTCGATGTCTATCGCGGCAAGGGTCTTCCGGAAGGCAAAAAGAGCCTTGCCTTCAAGGTGTTATTGCAACATACTGAGAAAACATTTACCGACGCGGAAATCGATGCCCTGATCGGCCAGGTCCTGAACCGGATGGCTGATTTGTCGGGCGCGGTCTTGCGCGGAGGGGAGTCTTGAGACCATCGTGACGACAACACACATGACTACGCAAGCGACGCTGACAAAGGCCGAACTGGCCAACGAACTGTTCGAGAAACTGGGCCTGAACAAGCGTGAGGCCAAGGATATGGTCGAATCCTTCTTCGAGGAGATTCGCGCGGCCCTTGAGCAAGGCGATGTCGTCAAGCTCTCCGGCTTCGGCAATTTCCAGCTTCGCGATAAGTCACAACGCCCGGGTCGGAATCCAAAGACGGGCGAAGAAATGCCAATCTCCGCGCGCCGCGTGGTGATCTTCCACGCCAGCCAGAAGATGAAGAGCCAGATCGAGACGATTGATGCCGGATCTATTGCCCAGCAGTGAGCTGCCCCCCATCCCGGCGAAGCGTTACTTCACCATTGGTGAGGTGAGTGAGCTCTGCGGCGTCAAACCGCATGTGTTGCGTTACTGGGAGCAGGAATTTACCCAGCTGAAACCCGTCAAACGGCGCGGCAACCGCCGCTATTACCAGCATCATGAAGTCATGCTGGTGCGCCACATCCGGGAACTGCTCTACGAGCAGGGATTTACCATCAACGGGGCGCGCAACAAGCTGGGCCAGGAAAAGGGCTTTGACTCGCTCTTTGAGATGCACGCCGAACCCGTTGTGCCGGCCCAGTCGGCGGCGCCTGCTGTAACCCCTGTAACCTCTGTGGCACCGTCGGCGCTTGATTCTGTTGCGCCCCTCCGTGTCTCGTCAGCGGCAGGGACGCTGGATATGGCCCACATCAAGCAGGAAATTGCTGCGATCCTGGAATTGTTGCGCGGTCGTGACGCCTGAATTTTGGCGGATGATCCGATAAATCCGGGTCATTTTCTATTTACCCGCACGCCGGCAATCCGTATAATGCGGCGCTTGTTCGGGGCGTAGCGCAGCCTGGTAGCGCACCTGCATGGGGTGCAGGGGGTCGCGAGTTCGAATCCCGCCGCTCCGACCAAATTCTTGCCGTATTCCTGTTTTTCCCATTTTTCAGCGGCATGCCGAGATGCGGATTCTGCTCAGCAATGATGACGGTTATTTCGCGCCCGGCCTGACGATTCTTGCCGAGACGCTGTCAGCCCACGGACACGACATCGTGGTGGTGGCCCCCGATCTTGATCGCAGCGGTGCCAGCAATTCCCTGACCCTTGATCGCCCCCTTTCGGTACGCACTGCGCCGAACGGCTTCATCCATGTCAACGGTACACCGACCGACTGCGTGCATTTGGCCGTGACGGGCCTGTTGCCTGAATTGCCGGAGATGGTGATTTCCGGGATTAATCATGGCCCGAACATGGGCGATGACACGGTTTATTCGGGCACGGTGGCCGCCGCGACCGAGGGTTTCCTGCTGGGCCTGCCTGCCATTGCGGTTTCGCTGGCTCATGGCGACGGGGCTCATTTTGCGGCTGCCGCCGAGGTGGTTTCTGGCCTGGTGGCGCGTTTTATGCGCAGCCCGGTGCAGCAACCGATGCTGCTCAATGTCAATATCCCGGACCGGCCATTGGCCGAACTAGGCCCCATCAAGGTGACGCGTCTGGGCAAGCGCCACAAGGCTCAGAATACCGTGCGCACGGTCAATCCGCGTAACCAGGCCATGTACTGGATCGGAGCCGCGAGCGGGGCGCAGGATGGAGGCCCCGGTACGGATTTCCATGCGCTTGCTGAAGGGTGCATCTCGGTGACTCCGCTGCAACTGGATCTCACCCACTACGGCCAGATGGCTTTGGTTGAGGATTGGCTGCAATGATGCACGGTGTCGGCATTGGCATGACTTCGCAGCGCACCCGGATGCGCATGATCGAGCGCCTGCGCGAACAGGGCATTCAGGATCCTCTGGTGCTGGCCGCCATGGGTCAGATCTCGCGGCACCTGTTTGTCGAGCCCGTATTGCAGAGCCGTGCCTACGATGACACCGCGCTGCCCATCGGCCAGGGACAGACCATCTCCAGCCCCTATATCGTGGCCCTGACCTGTGAGTTGGCCTGCCAGGGGCGCAAGCTGGACAAGGTGCTGGAGGTAGGCGGGGGATGTGGCTATCAGGCGGCGGTGTTGTCCAAGCTGGCCAAATCGGTGTTCAGCCTGGAACGCATCGCCAGACTGGTGGGCACGGCGCGCAGCAATCTGCAGACGATGCATATCGGCAATGTCACGATTCGCAATACGGATGGCACTCACGGTTATGCGCGCGAGGCGCCTTATGACGCCATTGTCGTGGCCGCTGCCATGCCGATGATCTCTCCGGAGCTAAAGGCCCAACTCAAGGCGGGTGGCCGGCTGATTGCCCCGGTTGGGATTGGTGACCTGCAACAACTGGTCCTGGTCGAGGCCCACGAAGAGGATGGCGAGCGATCCTACAGTGAACGCATCCTTGAGGCCGTCAAGTTTGTGCCCCTGCTTGCGGGCCTCTCCTGAAGCGATTGGCGGGGTAGGGTGGTCATGAAACTCCACTTTGCCTCTGTTTTTCTTGCCGCTTTGGCCCTGTCTGGCTGTGGGGGTGCGAGTCGGAGCGGCGTGCAGGCCCCGGTCCAGAAGGTGGGCGGGGCCAGCCCGGTCTCTTCGGGATTCAAGCAGGGGCCCGGCCTGCGTACGCATCAGGTCAAAGCGGGTGAGACCCTGCATGCCATTGCCTTTGAGAGGGGCGTGGATATCAACGATCTGGCGGCCTGGAATGGATTATCTGAAAAGTCGCGCATCCGGGCCGGTCAGGCTCTCCTGGTCGAGCCACCGGCGGCGCCCATTGGCGAGGCGGGGGCGCCGGAGGCGTACTCGGGTCGCGTTGCGCGTGAGCGGGTGCCGGTGAAGCCTGCCACCCCTGCGGTCAAGGTTCCTGTGGCCGTTGCCAGTGGTTGGATCTGGCCGGTCAAGGGGCAGGTGACGCGTGGCTTCGAGCCGCGTCAGGGCAGCAAGGGACTGGACATCGTGGCGGCCGAGGGGATGCCGGTCAACGCTGCCGCCGCCGGCGAGGTGGTGTATGCCGGACATGGCTTGCGCGGATACGGAAATTTGATCATCCTTAAGCACAACTCGACGACCCTGTCGGCCTATGCGCACCAATCTCGACTGCTTGTTTCCGAGGGCCAGCAGGTCTTGCGTGGCCAGCCGATTGGCGAGATGGGCGGCACCGATGCTGACCGCATCAAGCTGCATTTTCAGATTCGGGAGTTTGGCGAGCCCGTGGATCCCCGGTCCTATTTGCCCAAGGTGTGAAGAATGAGTGAGATGCAGGAAGAACCGGTCTTGCCGGAGCCGTTTCAGGAATCGGATCAGGAGCCGTTTCAGAGCGATTTCCCTACCACGGCGGGGTATCTGGAGGCCAATGAAGAGACGCAGGATGTCACTCAGCTCTATCTGAACGATATTGGCCGCGAGCCCTTGTTGACGGCGGCCGAGGAAGCGGTCTTGACCCATCGGGTGCGTGAAGGCGATTTTGATGCGCGCCAGAGCATGATCGAACACAACCTGCGCCTGGTGGTCAAGATTGCCAAGCACTACCTGCATCGCGGCCTGACCCTGATGGATCTGGTTGAGGAAGGCAATCTTGGCCTGATCCATGCGCTGGAAAAGTTCGATCCGGAACGGGGTTTCCGTTTTTCAACTTATGCGACCTGGTGGATCCGTCAGAACATCGAGCGCGCCATCATGAACCAGTCGCGTACGGTGCGTTTGCCGGTGCACATCATCAAGGAACTCAACATCTGCCTGCGCGCCCAGCGCCATCTGGAGGCGCATGGCCACGAGCATGTCCGTCCGACCGCGATTGCCGATTTGACCGGACTGCCGCTTGAGGTTGTACAGCGGGTGATGACACTGAACGAGCGGACGGCCTCCATTGATGCGCCACTGGATGTGAGCGGCACCCTGTCCCTGGCGGACACGCTCCCGGATGAGGTTGGTTTGTCGCCCGACGAGACCCTTGCCCACGCCGAGATTCAGCGTTTTGTCCAGGCCTGGATTGCGGAACTTCCTGAAAAACATCGCTGGGTGATTGAGCGTCGTTTTGGGCTCAATGGCCAGGATGTGTACACCCTGGAGGCACTCTCGGAGGAGATGGGGGTGACCCGTGAACGGGTGCGCCAGATTCAGATTGATGCCCTGCGCGTCTTGCGCAGTATCCTGCGGCGCAACGGCATCTCGCGCGAGGGCGTGCTGTGAGCCTGACGGGGGAGAAACTGTCCGCCCCGGATTGGGATAGGATCGATACGGTCCTTCTCGATATGGACGGCACGCTGCTTGATCTCCACTACGACAACCATTTCTGGCAGCGCTATGTCCCTGAGTGTTTTGCCGCGCGTCACGGTTTGTCTCTGGCTGAGGGCCATGCCGAGTGCTTCCGTCGCTACGATGCGGTCGCAGGGACGCTGAACTGGTATTGCGTCGATTACTGGACGGAGGCGCTGAACCTCGATATCGCCCAGCTCAAGGAAGAAGTGGCGCATCTGATTGCCGTGCATCCGGCGGTGCCGGCCTTTCTCTCGGCCTTGCGCGCCACGCGTCGGCGTACGGTGCTGGTGACCAACGCGCATCACAAGAGCCTGGCCCTGAAGATGCGGCACACCGGTCTGAGCAACCATTTCGACGCCATGTACACCTCGCACGCCTTTGGGATGGCCAAGGAGAATCCTGCGTTCTGGCCGGCCTTGCGAGCGGTGGAGCCGTTTGATCCTGAACGCACGCTCCTGATTGATGATAGTTTGCCAGTCCTTGACTCGGCCCGAACCTACGGGATTGCCCATCTGTGGGCCATTCTGAAACCCGATACCCAGTTGCCCATCAAGGCTGTTGGCGTTTATCCTGCGGTGCAACATTTTGCGGAGATCCTTCCTTCATGAGCCCTACCACCGGTCATGTTCAACCCGCCAAACCCAGCGATGCAGAGTTGGGCGTTATGCGCCGCTCCTATCTCTTCGCGGGTCTGGAAGATGCCGATTACGCGGATATTTGCGCGCACACGGGAATCTTGACCCTGCCTTCCGGGCAGATGGTGTTTGCCCAGAACACCCCGTTGACCGCGATTTTTTGGGTCGTCGAGGGCATGGTCAAGCTGACCCGGATCTCACCGCAAGGCGACGAGAAGGTGATTGAGTTGATTAGCCCCGGGCGTTTTTTTGCCGAGGCGGTCCTCTTTATGGGTAACGGCTATCCGGTCAATGCGGTTGCCCAGGGGGCTTGTCGCCTGATCAGTGTGGATGCCGCGCATCTCAAGGACTGGCTGGCGCAGGATACGCAACGCTGTTTCCGCATGATGGCGGGCATTAGCATGCGTTTGCATAAATTGGTGGCGGATATTGACCGACTGACCCTGATGAAGGGTACGGACCGCTTGCTCCAATACCTCGTTGACCATTCGGAGCCCGATGACTCGGGGAGCACGGTGGTGGAGTTCGAGGCCCCCAAGCAAGTGATTGCCTCGCGGATCGGCATCAAGCCTGAGACCCTGTCCCGTCTGTTGCACAAGCTGACCGATCAGGGCTGTATCGAGGTGCGCGGGGCCAAGGTGGTCATTACCGACATCGAGCGTATGCGCCAGATTAAGCTGGATTGACTAAGCTGGACTGACGGGCCCCTGACGCTTATTTCGGGGTGCGTTTTTCCGGCTCGACGATCAACGCAGCGAGAACCCGTCGGTCCTCACCAGCGAGAAAGTTGTAGGTACGGCAGGCGGCATCCGTACTCATGATCTCAACCCCGATGCCAGCCTCAAGCAGATCCCGATAACGCTCCGGGGCCGGAAACCGGTGCTGCTCACCGGTGCCGATGAGAACCAGTTCGGGGCGTAGGGCGACCCATTCGGCGACAGACTCCCGGGTCAGTGATGCCAGGTCAGAGATGGCCCATGGCTGGACCGAATCGGCCATGAGCAGGAGGCTGGTCATGTAGCGGGTGCGGTTGACCTCAATGAATCCCGGCCCGCGTGCGGTGATCAGGTGGATGCCATGGGCGGTGTTGAGGTGGAGTTTCATCGTGTTGAACGGGGTGTCATGTCTGGTGCCAAGAGAGGGGAATCCGACTACAATCCAAGATCTTCTGTGCGGTCATTTTATTACGAAGTTTTCCTGTGCTCTAACCCGGACTTTTTTGCCCGATGAACTCTAAACGCCTCTCGCTACGCCCACTTAAAAAATCGGCCAAGCTGGCCAATGTCTGTTACGACATTCGTGGCCCGGTGATGGTGCGCGCCAAGGCCCTGGAGGAGGACGGTCATCGTATCCTCAAGCTCAACATCGGCAATCTTGCGCCTTTTGGCTTTGAGGCGCCGGAAGAGATTGTTCAGGATGTGATTCATAACCTGCCCGATGCGGCGGGTTACAGCGATTCCAAAGGCCTGTTTGCTGCCCGCAAGGCGGTGATGCACGAAACCCAGCGGATCGGCATCAAGGGGGTGCGGATCGAGGATATCTATCTGGGCAATGGTGTCTCCGAGCTGATCAAGATGACCATGCAGGCGCTGCTTGACTCGGGCGACGAGGTGTTGGTACCCGCGCCGGATTATCCGCTGTGGACGGCCGGGGTCTCGCTGGCGGGCGGCACCCCGCGGCATTACTTGTGTGACGAGGGCGCCGGCTGGCTGCCGGATTTGGCAGATATCCGCGCCAAGATTACCGACAAGACCCGCGCGATCGTCGTCATCAACCCCAACAACCCGACCGGTGCGCTGTATCCGGTGGAGTTGCTGAAGGGGATTATCGAGATTGCCCGCCAGCACCAATTGGTCATCTGTGCCGACGAGATTTACGACAAAACCCTGTATGACGGTGCAAAGCACACGCCGCTGGCCTCTCTGGCCGACGATGTGTTGTTCATGACCTACAACGGCCTGTCCAAGAACTACCGCTGTTGCGGCTATCGTGTGGGTTGGGTGATTCTGTCCGGCGAAAAACGCCACGCGAAGGACTTTATCGAAGGCCTGACCATGCTGGCCTCAATGCGTTTGTGCTCGAATGTGCCGGGGCAGTTTGCCATCCAGACAGCGCTGGGCGGCTACCAGAGTATTTACGAACTGGTCGCGCCGGACGGTCGCCTGACCCGCCAGCGTAACCTGGCCTGGGACATGCTCGACGCCATGCCGGGCGTGTCTTGCGTCAAACCTCAGGGCGCGCTGTACCTGTTTCCGCGTCTGGATCCGAAGGTTTTTCCGATTGAAAACGATCAGCAATTTATCCTCGAACTTCTGGAAGAGGAAAAGGTGCTGGTGGTGCAGGGCACCGGTTTCAATTGGCCTCACACGGACCACCTGCGCCTGACCTTTATTCCGCACGAGGAGATGCTGGCTGAGGCCATGGAACGCATCAGCCGCTTCCTCGATAGCCGTCGCATCAAGACAACTACCTGAACTGAAGAATTATGAAAGCCATACAAGTCGGCCTCCTGGGCCTTGGAACTGTCGGCGGCGGCACGCTGACGGTGTTGCGCCGCAACGCAGAAGAGATTGCCCGGCGCGCCGGACGCGAGATCTGCGTCACCCACGCCGCCGTGCGCAATCTGGACAAGGCGCAGGCCCTGGCTGGGCAGGGTCTGGTCCTCACGACCGATTCCTTCGCGGTCGTGAACAATCCCTCGATAGACATCGTGGTCGAACTGATCGGCGGTATCAACCCGGCACGCGAACTGGTGATGCAGGCCATTGCCAACGGCAAGCATGTCGTCACCGCCAACAAGGCGCTGATTGCCAAGCATGGCAACGAGATCTTTGCCGCTGCCCAGGCCATGGGCGTGATGGTGGCGTTCGAGGCGGCTGTGGCTGGTGGTATTCCCGTGATCAAGGCCATCCGCGAGGGTCTGGCCGGCAACCGCATCGAGTGGTTGTGCGGCATCATCAATGGCACCTGCAACTTCATTCTCTCCGAGATGCGTGACAAGGGCGCAGCCTTTGCCGATGTGCTGAGAGAGGCGCAGGCCAAGGGTTATGCCGAGGCCGATCCGACCTTTGATATTGAAGGGATCGACGCCGCGCACAAGCTCACCATCCTGTCGGCCATTGCCTTTGGCGTGCCGATGCAGTTTGATGCCGCGCACATCGAAGGCATTTCCAAGCTGGCTGCGGAGGACATCGCCTTTGCCGAGCAGCTCGGTTATCGCATCAAGCTGTTGGGTATTTCCAAGCGTCACGCCAACGGTATTGAGCTGCGCGTGCATCCGACCTTGATTCCGGCCAAGCGCCTGATTGCCAATGTCGAGGGGGTGATGAATGCGGTACTGGTCAAGGGCGATGCCGTCGGCCCGACCCTGTATTACGGTGCCGGTGCCGGTTCCGAGCCGACTGCCTCGGCGGTAGTGGCCGACCTTGTCGATGTGACTCGGCTGATTACTGCCGACCCGCATCACCGCGTACCGCATCTGGCCTTCCAGCCGGATCAGCTTTCACCCTTGCCGGTGCTGCCGATGGTGGAAACCGAAACCGCCTGCTACTTGCGTATGCGCGCCATGGATCGCCCCGGCGTGCTGGCTGAGGTGACCCGCATCCTGTCCGAACAAGGGATTTCCATCGACGCCATGATCCAGAAGCCCTGTGCTGAAGGCGAGAATCTGGCGAATGTGGTCCTGTTGACGCACTTGGCCAGGGAAGGCGCCGTGGATGTTGCGATTGCCAACATCGAGGCGCTGGAGGCGATTAGCGGCAAGGTGACCCGTCTGCGCATGGAGTCCCTGGCCTGATGTATTACACCAGCACCCGTGGCGCGCCCGCAAAACGCCCCTTCCTCGATATTTTGCTCGAAGGCCTGGCCCCCGATGGCGGCCTCTATGTGCCCGATCATTACCCGCGTTTCACGCCCGCTGAACTCGATTTCATGCGCGGTATGGGCTATCGGGATCTGGCCTTTACCATTTTGTCGCGCTTTTGCGATGACATTCCGCCCGAAGACCTGCGCGACCTGATTGACAAGACTTACACCGCTGAGGTCTATGGCTTTGGCCGCGCTGATTCTGATTTCACTCAGATCACCCCGATCCGCAGGCTTTCCGGCGAGGGCGAGGATGTATTTATCCTTGAACTGTCCAACGGTCCGACCCTGGCCTTCAAGGACATGGCCATGCAATTGCTTGGCAACCTGTTCGAGTACGCCCTGGACAAGACCGGCCGCGACATCAACATCCTGGGTGCTACCTCTGGCGACACCGGTTCGGCCGCCGAATATGCGCTGCGCGGTAAACACCATGTGCAAGTGTTCATGCTGTCGCCGGTCAACGGCATGACCCGTTTTCAGCAGGCGCAGATGTACAGCCTGCCGGATGCCAACATTCACAACATCGCCATTCGCGGCGTCTTTGACCAGTGTCAGGACATCGTCAAGGCGGCGTCCAACGACCTGGCCTTCAAGGCGAAATATCGCTTGGGGGCGGTCAATTCAATCAACTGGACGCGCGTGGTGGCGCAGTCGGTGTATTACTTCAAGGCCTATTTTGCGGTGACGCAGAACAACGGGCAGAAGGTCAGCTTTGCCGTGCCATCGGGCAATTTTGGCAATGCCTACGCCGGCCATCTGGCACGGCAGATGGGCCTGCCGATTGCACAAATCATTGCCGCGACCAATGAAAACGATGTGCTCGATGAATGCTTCCGCACCGGCATCTACCGCCCGCGCAAGGAAACGCATCACACCTCCAGCCCGTCGATGGACATCTCCAAGGCCTCCAACTTTGAGCGTTTTGCCTACGACCTGTGTGGTCGCGATGCGGCCAAACTGGCGCGGTTGTGGCAGGCGGTCGATAGCGGCGGCGCGGTGGATCTTAAAGCCGAAGGCCTCTTTGAAAAGCTGGCCGAACTGGGTTTTGCCGCCGGGCGTAGCGACCACGCGGCGCGGATCAGCACCATCCGCCGCGTATGGGAGGGTAGTGCGGTAATGATTGACCCACACACCGCCGATGGACTCAACGCAGCCCTGCCGTGCAAACAGGCGGGCGTGCCCTTGGTCTGTCTGGAAACCGCACTCCCGGCCAAGTTCGAAGATGCCATCGTCGAGGCGCTGGGTCGTCAGCCAGAGCGTCCCTCACTTTTGGCCAACCTCGAAGACCTGCCGCAACGGCTGACCACCCTCGATGCCGAGGCCGAGGCGGTCAAGGCCCTGATTGCGGTGCAGGTAGGCGATCGAACGCCTGGCTAGATAAAGCGCATCGACAGATCGATGGCACGGATGTTTTTGGTGAGTGCCCCGATCGAGATGCGGTCCACGCCGGTTTGGGCGATGGCGCGCACGCTGTCAAGGTCCACCCCTCCCGAGGCCTCCAGTTCAGCACGACCGGCGGTCAAGCGGACGGCCTCGTGCATCATGCCGGTCGAAAAGTTGTCCAGCAGGACAAGCCGTGCCCCGGCGTGGAGCGCCTGTTCAAGTTCGGCCAGCGATTCGACCTCGATCTGGATTGAGACCCCGGGGGTGACCAGTTTTTGTGCCGCAAACAGGGCTGCAGCGATACCACCCGCCGCGGCGATGTGGTTTTCCTTGATCAGGATGCCATCAAACAGGCCGATGCGCTGGTTCCTGCCGCCGCCCATGCGTACCGCGTACTTTGAGGCCTGACGCAGGCC
>VGVU01000039.1 GCA_016873905.1 Betaproteobacteria bacterium
TGGCTACGAACCAGGGGGTCAGGAGTTCGAATCTCTTCGAGCGCGCCAAACAAAAAATGGTTTACGGTTTTATCGCCGTAAACCATTTTTCTTTGCCCCTGCAAAACCGTCAGTCAAACACCACCGTCTTGTTGCCGTACACCAGAATGCGGTTGTCGATATGCCATTTGACGGCGCGCGACAGCACCACCTTTTCCAGATCCGCCCCTTTTTGCACCAGATCATCCAGGTCGTCGCGATGCGAGACACGCGTCACCGCCTGGTCGATGATCGGACCATCATCCAGCACCTCGGTCACATAGTGGCTGGTCGCACCGATCAGCTTCACGCCACGCGCAAAGGCCCGCTGATAAGGCTTGGCCCCGTGGAAAGCGGGCAAGAAGGAGTGATGGATGTTGATGATGCGCTGCGGATAATGGGCGATGAAATCGGCTGACAAGACCTGCATATAACGCGCCAGCACCACGAAATCAATGCCATGCGCGTCCAGCAAGGCGCGCTGTTTTGCCTCCGCCTCAGGCTTGTTGTCCTTGCTCACCGCGATGTGCTGGAAGGGGATCTTATAGGCCTCCGCCAGCCAATGCGTATCGGGGTGATTGCTGATAATCAGCGGGATCTCACAATACAGTTCGCCGGCATGATGGCGATAAAGCAGATCGGCCAGGCAGTGGTCGTACTTCGAAACGAAGATGGCCAGGCGCGGCTTCACCGACGACAGCGCAAGACGCCATTGCATCTGATGCGCCGCAGCGATGGGCCCGAAGGTCTCGTCGAAACGGTGCAGCCCCAGATCAAAACCCTCCAGATCCCACTCCACCCGCATCAGAAACAGGTTCGCCTCGCGATCCTGATGCTGGTCGGCATGGAGGATGTTGGCGTTATGCGCCAGCAGAAAGTTGGCAATGGCAGCCACCAGACCCTTGCGGTCGGGGCAGACGATGGAGAGGATGGCCGTGTTACGCATGATCCCGGGATGATACCTGAAAGCGCAGGAATTCCCTGCGCGGTCAAGGCGATAACGGCTGCCGAAAAAATGTTTTCCGGAACCCAAAATTTTGCTTGACGAATATCAAGATAGCACTAGAATCAGCGTCCAATTCATGGCGCAACACTATATTTAGTGTTTCCTATGAACACTGCGCCGAATCAAAAACCACCTCACAAGTGCCAGGAGACTTCAATGCAAACGACATCCGCCCTGCCTATTAGCAGCCCTTCCTACCATCCTGGTCACTCGATTCCCAGCGAATCCAGCCTTGGAAGCGCGTATTCAGCCTATGCCGTCGTGCGCCGCAACGGCTCCGTGGCCTCTTTCGAACCGAGCAAGGTCGGCATCGCCCTCACCAAGGCCTTCATCGCCGTGCATGGCGGTCAGGCCGCCGCCAGCGCCCGGGTGCGTGAAACGGTAGAACAGCTCACGGCCAGTGTGGTCACCGCCCTAATGCGCCGTCTCCCGGAGGGCGGTGCCTTCCATATCGAAAGCATCCAGGATCAGGTTGAACTGGCGTTGATGCGCTCCGGCGAACACGAAGTGGCTCGCGCCTATGTGCTCTACCGCGAGAAACGCGCCGAGGAACGCGCCCAGCAAACCGCACCGGATGCCGAGATTGTCATCCATTGCGTCGAGAACGGCGTGCGTCATCCGCTGGATATGAAACGCCTGAAGGGCCTGGTCAACGCCGCCTGCGAAGGCCTGTCGGAGGCCCAGCCGCAGGCCATTCTTGACGCCACCCTGCGCGACCTCTATGACGGCGTACCGCGCGCCGAGGTGCGCAAGTCCCTGGTGCTCTCGGCCCGCTCGCTGATCGAAAAAGATCCCGACTACAGCCTCGTCACCGCCCGCCTGCTGCTCGACAACATCCGCGCCGAGGTGCTGGGCGAAGATGTGTCGCAGGCCGAGATGGCTGGCCGTTACGGCGACTATTTCCTGCAATACATCCAGCAGGGCATTCGTGCCGAGCTTCTGGACGAGAAGCTGGGTCAATTCGACCTCGCCCGGCTGGCTGCCGCCCTCGATCCCAGTCGCGACAACCTGTTCCAGTACCTGGGCCTGCAAACCCTGTACGACCGCTATTTCCTGCACATCGACGAGCGCCGCATCGAGCTGCCGCAGGCCTTCTTCATGCGCGTGGCCATGGGCCTGGCCATCAACGAAATCCAGCGCGAAGAACGCGCCATCGAGTTCTACGAGATTCTGTCGCGCTTTGATTACATGTCGAGCACGCCGACCCTGTTCAACGCCGGTACCCGCCATTCGCAACTGTCCTCCTGCTACCTGACCACCATCCCGGAC
Organism: Betaproteobacteria bacterium; assembly: GCA_016873905.1. Taxonomy (GTDB): domain Bacteria; phylum Pseudomonadota; class Gammaproteobacteria; order Burkholderiales; family Thiobacillaceae; genus QYQG01. The sequence continues at coordinate 2,294 of VGVU01000039.1, forward strand.
GATCTCGATGGCATCTATCAGGGCATCAAGGACAACGCCATGCTGCAAAAGTACGCCGGCGGCCTGGGCAACGACTGGACCCGCGTGCGTTCGCTGGGGGCCTACATCAAGGGCACCAACGGCAAGTCGCAAGGCGTGGTGCCCTTCCTCAAGGTGGCCAACGACACCGCCGTGGCGGTGAACCAGGGCGGCAAGCGCAAGGGCGCGGTCTGTGCCTTCCTGGAAACCTGGCATATGGACATCGAGGAATTCCTCGAATTGCGCAAGAACACCGGCGATGAGCGCCGTCGCACCCATGACATGAACACCGCCAACTGGGTACCGGACCTGTTCATGAAACGGATGATGGAAGGCGGCGAATGGACATTGTTCTCCCCCTCCGATTGCCCCGATCTGCACGACCTGACCGGCCGCGCCTTTGAGACCGCCTATACCGCTTACGAAGAGAAGGCCGCCCGTGGCGAGATCAAGGTCTTCAAGAAGGTTCAGGCCGTCGCGCTGTGGCGCAAGATGCTCACCATGCTGTTCGAGACCGGGCACCCGTGGATCACCTTCAAGGACGCCTGCAATGTGCGCTACACCAACCAGCATGTCGGCGTGGTGCATTCCAGCAACCTGTGTACCGAGATCACCCTGCACACCAACGACAACGAGATCGCCGTGTGCAACCTCGGCTCGGTCAATCTGGTCAACCACCTCCAGGATGGCGCACTGGATATGGACAAGCTATCGCGCACCATCAAGACCGCGATGCGCATGCTCGACAATGTGGTGGATATCAACTTCTACTCGGTCGGCAAGGCACGCAACTCCAACCTCAAGCACCGTCCGGTGGGCATGGGCATCATGGGTTTCCAGGACGCCCTGCACAAACTGCGCATCCCTTACGCCTCTGCCGCCGCCGTCGAGTTCGCCGACCGCACCATGGAGGCCGTCTGCTACAACGCCTACTGGGCCAGCACGGATCTCGCCGCCGAGCGCGGCCGCTATTCGACCTTCAACGGCTCGCTCTGGAGCCAGGGCATCCTGCCGCACGATTCCCTGAAAAAGCTGAGTGACGAACGCGGCGGCTATCTGGAGGCCGACTTTACCGAACGACTGGACTGGTCCGCCCTGCGCAGCCGCATCCAGCAAGTCGGCATGCGCAACAGCAACTGCGTCGCCATCGCGCCGACCGCCACCATCGCCAACATCGTCGGCGTCTCGGCCAGCATTGAGCCGACCTACCAAAACCTGTTTGTCAAATCCAACCTGTCGGGCGAATTCACCGTCATCAATCCCTACCTGGTGCGCGACCTGAAGGCCTTGGGGTTGTGGGACGAGGTCATGGTCGGCGATGTCAAATATTTCGATGGCAGCCTGGCCAAAATCGACCGCATCCCGGCGGAGCTGCGTGACCTCTACGCCACCGCCTTCGAGATCGACCCGGCCTGGCTGATCGAGGCCGGTGCCCGGCGCCAGAAGTGGATCGACCAGGCGCAAAGCCTCAACCTGTATATCGCCGGCGCCTCCGGCAAGAAGCTGGACGATACCTACAAACTTGCCTGGATTCGTGGCCTCAAGACCACTTATTACCTGCGCTCGCTCGGCGCATCGGCGGCGGAGAAATCCACCACCCGGGGCAACGAAAGCAACGGCATCGAAAGTGGCGCCGCAGCGGTCGGCAGCAGCGCTCATCTCACCAGCCAGATCGTCCTGCCCGAGGCCGAGATTGTCGGCCGCGCCTGCACCCTGCGCCCAGGCGACGCCGGCTTTGAAGAATGCGAAGCCTGCCAATAAAGCCGGAGGATCCTCAAAATGCTCAACTTTGAAGACAGCTTTACGCCCGCGGCCACCCCGATGATGCCCCCCTCGCCCCTTGCCGGGCTGGAAAAGGGCGGCCTGCGCCTGCAACCGGTAGTGCCCTCCGTCACCCCCCTGGCAACGGCAACCATCGCACCCGCGCCCGCACCCGCAAGTGCGGCCCGCAGCGTGCGTGCCGATGACAAGCGCGTCGTCAACGGTCAGGCCGACATCAACCAGCTCGCGCCCTTCAAGTACCCCTGGGCCTGGGAATACTTCCTCAAGGCCAACCGCAACCACTGGACGCCGCTGGAAATCAACATGGCCCAGGATGTGCATGACTACCACCACAAACTGACGCCCGCCGAGCGGCATGTCTTCGAAAATGTGCTGGCCTATCTCACCACCTCCGACATCCTCGCCATGCGCAACATCGGCCTTGCTGTCATGGAAAAGATGAGCGCGCCGGAGCTGCAGATCTATCAGGCCCGCCAAGTCTATGAAGAGGCGCTGCACACCTGGACATATCAGCACTGCATCGAGACCCTCAACCTCGACCAGGCCGAAATCTACAATCGCTACCGCGTGGTGCCCGAGATCAACGGCAAGATCCAGCTCGCCAACCGCCGCCTTGAGCGCATCCTGCGCTCCGATTTCGATCTCACCAATCGCGACAACCTGCATGAATTCGCGCTGTCCTACCTGTTCTTCGCCGCTGTGTTCGAAGGCTGCTGGTTCTACAACGGCTTCTCGCCCATCTTCGCCCTGCAACGGCGCGGCCTGATGAAGGGAGCCGCCGAACAACTGCAATACATCATGCGTGACGAGGTATTGCACTGCGGCTTCGGCATGCGCGTCGTGCGCCAGTTGTTACAGGAAGAAGGGCTCGAACTCGACCCCGACGCCATCGCCGCCATGTGGCAAGAATGCGAGGCCGCCGAGACGGCCTACGCCTCCTTCGTGCTCCGCGAACCGATCCTTGGCTATTCTGCCGACCTGCACATCGCCCAGTTCCGCCACATCGCCAACCGCCGCGCCCGCCAGATCGGCCTCGCCGAACCCTACCCCGGCGCCCCCAATGTCCTGCCCTGGCTGGACGAGCAGGTCAACCTGAGGAAAGAAAAGAACTTCTTCGAGACCCGTGTCACGGAATACCAAACCGGCGGCGCGCTGGCCTGGGATTGATCCATCGTTTCGGCATGCGCGCATTCGCCGTTCTCGTAAATTCAGGGTAATCTTGGCCCGTGAATTTACGAGGGAACCTCCATGCATAATCACAAGACACTCTTCCTGATCGGCAATGTTATTCTGGGCATCGCCCTGTCACTGTTCTTCATTCCGCCGTTCTGGTCGGAGCTGGGCGGTTGGGCCATGGTCGTCTGGATGATCCTGGTTTCCATCGGTGTGTACCTGATTACCCGCGACAAAGGGCCGAGCAAGACAATGCCGGATTAACGCCACGGGTTGACGCCAATGTCCTCCCCCGACCTGCTACGCGAGCGCCCTCCTTCGGTTGCTGCCCCCCAAGGGGACATGATCGTTACCCTGGAGCGCTCCTTCATCGACGCGATTGCCGCGCTCCGTCACGACCTCCACGCCCATCCCGAGCTCTCGCTGGCGGAATACCGCACCAGCGACACGGTAGCGGCGTTTCTGGAAGGCTGCGGCATTACCGTGCATCGCGGCCTGGCCGGTACCGGCGTGGTCGGCGTGCTCAAGTGCGGCACCAGTCCCCGCATCATCGGTCTGCGCGCCGACATGGACGCCTTGCCGCTAACCGAACTCAACCATTTCCCGCACCACTCACAAACCCCGGGCGTCATGCACGCCTGCGGCCACGACGGCCATACGGCCATGCTGCTGGGCGCGGCCAGGAGGCTGGCCGAACGGCGACATTTTGACGGCACCGTGGTGTTCATCTTCCAGCCCGCCGAAGAGACTGTCGGGGGGGCCCGGATCATGATCGAGGAAGGTTTCCTGCACCAGTTTCCGGTCGAATCGGTCTATGGCCTGCACAACTGGCCCGGCCTGCCGCTGGGGCAGATTGCCGTCCACAGCGGCCCAGTCATGGCCTGCGCCGATGGCATCGACATCACCGTGCGCGGCCATGGTGCCCATGCCGCCATGCCGCACCAGGGCAGCGATGTCATCCTCGCCGCGAGCCACCTGGTCGCCGCCCTGCAGTCTGTCTCCGCTCGCGCGACCGACCCGCTGGAGGCGCTGGTGGTCTCCATCACCCGCTTTCACGCCGGCGAGGCCTACAACATCCTGCCCGAAGAAGCGCGCTTGGGCGGCACCGTGCGCGCCTTCAGCGTCGAGTTGCAAGACCAGGCCGAGGCCCTGCTGCAAAGAATATGCGCCGGTGTCGGCTCCGCCTTCGGGGTGCAGATCCAGCTTGAATACCGGCGGGGTTATCCACCCACGCTCAACGACCCCGAGGCCGCCGAACGCTGCGCCGAGGTGGCTGCCGCTGTCGTCGGCAAGCCACATGTGCGCCGTGACCTGCAACCGTCGATGGGCGCCGAAGACTTCGCCTACTTCCTGCGCGAGCGCCCCGGCTGCTATGTCTGGCTCGGCAACGGCCCTGGCGAGGGCGGCTGCACCCTGCATAACCCGCATTACGACTTCAACAACGACGCCATCCCGTTTGGGATTCGCTACTGGGTCGCACTCGCCGAAACCCTGCTGCCCGCTTTAACGCCCACCGCATGAACATCGGCATCCCCCGCGAGATAAAGGATCACGAATACCGCGTTGCCCTGACCCCGGGCGGTGCCAAGGCGCTGGTTGCGGCCGGACATACGGTGTGCGTCGAGACGGCGGCGGGCGCGGCCATCGGTATGACCGACGCGGCCTACCGCGCTGCCGGTGCCCGCATCGTAACCCCCGCCGAGGCCTGGGATTGCGCCCTGATCTTCAAGGTCAAGGAACCGCAGGCCGCCGAGGTCGTGCGCCTGCGCGAAGGGCAGATCCTGTTTTGCTACCTGCATCTCGCTGCCGCCCCCGAGCTCGCATACGAACTGATGGCACGCGGCGTCACCGCCATCGCCTTCGAAACGGTGACCGACGCCGCCGGCCACACCCCGCTCCTGGCACCGATGTCACAGATCGCCGGGCGATTGTCGATCCAGATGGGCATGCAGGCGCTAGAGATGAAAAACGGCGGTCGCGGCGTGTTGCTGCCGGGTGTTCCGGGCGTGCTGCCGGGGCGCGTCGTTATCCTTGGCGGTGGCGTAGTCGGCAGCCACGCGGCGCGCATCGCCATTGGTCTGGGCGCCGATACCACCCTGCTCGACCGCGATCCCGAGCGCCTGGCCGCGCTCGATGCCCACTACGAAGGCCGTCTGAAGACCCGCTATGCACATACTGAAAACATTGCTGACAGCGTCACCCAGGCCGATCTGGTCGTCGGCGCCGCCTATGTCCACGGCCGCCGTGCCCCGCGTCTGATCACGCGTGAACTGCTGCGGCAGATGCCGCCCGGCGCTGCGCTGGTCGATGTATCCATCGACCAGGGGGGTACGGCCGAGACCTCGCGTCCCACCACCCACAGCGCGCCCTTCTATCTCGAAGAAGGCATCGTCCACGCCTGTGTTGCCAACATGCCCGCCGCCGTTGCCCACACCAGCACACTGGCGCTCGCCGAAGTCACCCTGCCCTACCTGCTGCGCCTGGCTGCGGACCCCCGCGCCAGCCTCACCGACCCCGGACTTGCCGCCGGCCTCAACATCGCCGCCGGAAAAATCACCCACGCCGGCCTGGCCAAAGACCTGGGGACACACTGAGGCATTCCCGTTTTATCTTTCCCGCGCCGGCGAAATCCCGTCAGAACCCCGTCAATTCAACCCCCATCATTCCCGTCTGCGCGGGAAAGGAGCTAAAGGAGGCAGGTTTTTCGATTCGGCCTTGGTAAAATAGTCCCCCCAACTGAATACCACCGCCATGAGCCCCGTCCTCGTTTTTGACATCGAAACCATCCCTGACATTGAGGGTCTGCGCCGTTTGCGCTCTGTGGATCCGGCGTTGTCAGACGCCGAGGTGGTGCAGATGGCCTTGTTGCAACGCCGCCAGCAGAACGGCACTGATTTCCTGCCCTTGCATCTGCAACGCATTGTCACGATCTCTTGCATCCTGCGCGCAGGCGACAGCCTGAAGGTGTTTTCGCTGTCCGAACCGGACTTGAACGAGGCCGACATCGTGCGCCGCTTTTTTGAGGGCGTGGAGAAATACACGCCCCAAATCGTGTCCTGGAACGGCGGGGGCTTTGACTTGCCGGTCTTGCATTACCGCGCCATGCGCCACGGTGTCGCCGCGCCGCGTTATTGGGATCAGGGCGAGGACGACAAGGATTTCAAGTGGAACAACTACCTTAGCCGCTATCACAGCCGCCATCTCGACCTGATGGATCTCTTGGCGTTGTACCAGCCGCGCGCCTTTGTGCCGCTCGACGATTTTGCCAAGCTGCTGGGTTTTCCCGGGAAGCTGGGCATGGACGGCTCCAAGGTGTGGGACGCCTACCATGCCGGCCAGCAAACGGAGATTCGTGACTATTGCGAGACCGATGTGGCCAACACCTGGCTGGTGTACCTGCGCTTCCAGTTGTTGCGCGGCCACCTGACACCCAACCAATACGCGGCCGAGATCGCCCTCACCCGGGACACCCTCAAGGGCCTGCCGGGCGAGCATTGGCAGGAATTTCTCGCCGCCTGGCCCGAGACCTCTGCAGATTTCCCGATATGAGCGAAAACACCCAACCTACGCTTCCGCCTGAGGCGACCCCCGGCGTCCTGATCGAATCTGTCGATCACGAGGGTCAGGGCGTTGGCCATCTTGCCGATGGCCGCGTTGTTTTTATTGAAGGTGCATTGACCGGTGAAGTGGTGGAATACCTCGGAAAACGCAGCAAGGACCGCTTTGAAAAAGGCACGGTGACGCGCATCCTCAAGGCCAGCCCGTTCCGGGTCGAGCCCGAATGCGCATGGTTTGGCGTCTGCGGCGGATGCTCTCTGCAACATCTGGACGAGGCCGCGCAGGTGGCCGCCAAACAGCGTGTTCTCGAAGACGCGCTGAGGCATCTCGGCAATGTCGTACCCGACCACTGGCTGGCACCGCTGCACGGCCCCACCTGGGGTTATCGTCGCCGCGCCCGCCTGTCGGTGCGTTATGTGCCGAAAAAGGGCGGCATTCTGGTCGGCTTTCACGAACGCAAAAGCCGCTATGTCGCCTACATGACGAGCTGCAAGATCCTGCCACCCCATATCTCTGACCTGCTGCCATCGCTGTCGGAACTGGTGCTGAACCTGTCCCTGAAAGAGAAACTGCCGCAGATTGAGGTCGCCGTCAGCGATGCCGTCAGTGTGCTGGTGCTGCGCATCATGGAGCCACTCACCGCCGAGGATGAAGACCAGGTTCGCGCCTTCGTCGATTGCCACACGACAGCCCGCCACCCCTTGCAGATCTGGCTCCAGCCCAAGGGGCCGGACACCGCCTACCCCTTTCATCCGCTCACGGCACCGAAGCTCACCTATCGGCTGGATGAATTCGCCGTGGAGATGCCCTTCGGCCCGACCGAGTTCACCCAGGTCAACTTTGGCATTAACCAAAGCCTGATGCGCCGCGCCATGCAGATGCTTGATGCGCAACCGGGTGAACGCATTGGCGATATGTTCTGCGGCCTGGGTAATTTCTCGCTCCCCATTGCCCATTCCGGCGCGCAAGTCTTTGGCGTGGAAGGCAGCGCGGCCCTGGTCCGGCGGGCGGAGGAAAACGCGGCATACAACAACCTCTCCGCCAATACCCAGTTCAGTGCCGCCGATCTGTTCAAGATCACGCCAGAGACCTTTGCCGCGTTTGGTGCGTTCGACAAATTGCTGATCGACCCCCCCCGCGACGGTGCCATCGAACTGGTCAAGGCCTTGCCCGACGCCGGGCAACCGGGGCGTCCGGAGCGCATCGTCTATATCTCCTGCAAGCCCGCGACCCTGGCGCGAGACGCCTCGGTGCTGGTGCATATCAAGGGCTATCGCCTCGTTACCGCCGGGATTGCCAACATGTTCCCGCACACGGCGCATGTCGAGAGCATTGCCTTGTTCGAGCGCCTCTAAACGCGGAAAACCCAAGCTACGAAGACAACAAAAAAGCGGCCGCAGCCGCTTTTTTGCTTGGCAAGATCGAGCGCTTAGTCGCGATCGCCCATGAAGGCCATCAACAACTGCAACAGATTGACGAAGATGTTGTAGAGGTCGAGATAGACCGCCAGGGTCGCCATGACATAGTTGGTCTCGCCGCCGTTGACGATGCGCGAGATATCAAACAGCAACAGGCCGGAGAACAACAACACTGCCACGCCCGACAAGGTCAGCGCCAAGGCTGGAATCTGGAAGAACAGATTGGCCAGGCTGGCAAGAATCAGCATCACCAGGCCGATCATCAGGAACTTGCCCAGGAAGCTGAAGTCACGCTTGCTGGTGGTGGCAATGCCGGCCAGGGTCAGGAAGATGGCTGCCGTGCCGCCGGCCGCCAAGGCAACAATCTGGCCGCCGTTGGATAGACCTGCCGCCACTTGCAGGATCGGGCCCAGGAACAAGCCCATCACGCCGGTGAAGGCCAGCAGCAGGACCACGCCCAAGCCACTGTCACGGTTAGCCTGAACGGCCCAGAGCATGCCGAACATGACGGCGATCATCAACACGGCGCTGATAATGGGAGAACCCGCCATGAAGCTGAAGTCCATGTTCATGCCGACAAAGGCACCTAGCGCGGTCGGGATGAGCGACAAACCCAGCAGCATGTAAGTGTTGCGCAGGACGCGATGCGTTGCGGTGGTAACGCCAGAAGAATGTTCGTAAGTACGGGCACCAAAGGCCATGAAAGTCACCTCGTGACAAGTTGAGACACGATCAATATAAAGTCTGGATCGTGAGATTTCAAGTATTTCAAGTGCCGTAATCCATTTTTCACAGAGGGTCCGGCGATTGAGGTCTGGGGATACGGACTGGCAGGACAGAGGGGGGACGGGTAGAATGCCTGGATTTCGTCACAGACACCTCTCGTCATGTCGCTCATTGTTCAGAAATACGGTGGAACCTCCGTCGGCTCCATTGACCGCATCCGCAATGTTGCCGAGCGCGTCGCCAAGTTCAAGATGCTCGGCCATCAGGTCGTCGTTGTCCTGTCAGCCATGTCCGGCGAGACCAACCGCCTGATCGCGCTAGCCAAGGAAA
>VGVU01000040.1 GCA_016873905.1 Betaproteobacteria bacterium
CGTTCGGCGGCGGGGATGCCGGCCAGGATGAGGGGAAGGGCGATGTTGTCAGCGGCGGACAGGCGCGGAACCAGATGAAAACTCTGGAACACGAAACCGATCTGCTGTGAGCGCAGGCGGGCTTGCTCGGTGTCGGATAGGGTGGTGACATCACGGCCGTCGAAGCGATAGTGACCGCGGTCGGGTCGGTCGAGGAGGCCGATCAGGTTCATGAGGGTGGATTTGCCGGAACCCGAAGGTCCGGTCACGGCACAATATTCGCCCCGCCCGATGCTCAGATTCAGGCCCTGCAAGGCGTGTACGGTGCTGTCACCGAGATGGAAGCTGCGCCCGATGTCGGCGAGCTGGATCAGCGGATCGGGCATCTTCAAGGGCTTGGCTTGCCTGGGGCTGCGGCGGAGGCACGGGCCAGGATGCCGGCCTTCACGCCGTCACGGTCCAGCGAAGTGACAACCTGATCGCCGGCCTTGAGTCCTGCAATAACCTCGGCGTATTCCCAATTGGCCATCCCGGTGCGGATCTCGCGCGTCTCAAGACGGTTTGTCTGCGGGTTCAGGAGGAGCACCCGGCGTCCTTCCTGGATGGCCGAGGCGGGAACACGCAGGACCGCGTCGCGGCGGTCGAGGAGGATTTCGACATCTGCGCTATAGCCGACCAGCAGTTTCTGGGCATCAGCGGGGGCGTCGAAACCGATCTCGATCTCGACGGTGCGAGATTGTTTCTCGACGGCCAAGACATAAGGAGCCACGCGCCGCACGCGTCCCTTCAGGGTGATGCCGGGAAGGGCGTCAAAGGAGAGGCGGGCGGGTTGTCCGGGGCGGATGCGCGGGGCGTCGATCTCATCCATCGGGGCCTTGACATACAGGCAGCGGGTGTCGATGAGGTCGATGGCGGGCGGGGTGGAGATGCCGGGCGGAGAGGGGGTCGAATATTCGCCCAGCTCGCCGACAATCTTGGCCACGATGCCGGCAAAGGGCGCCACGAGGGTGGTGCGGCCGTGTTCGACGCGGGTGACGGCCAGCTTGGCCTCGGCCTGAGTGATGTCGGCTCGGGCGGTGATGCAGGCCTTGTTGCGCGCCTCAGCCTCGGTGCGGGCCGCCTCTTCCTTGCTCTCCGATACGAAGCCTTGTTCGCGCAAGCGGGTTTGCCGTTTGGCCTCGCGTTCGGCATTTCCGGCCTGCGAGCAGACCTCGTCCATACGCCGCCGGGCCAGTTCAACCTGAGTGCTGGCCAGTGTGGTTTGTGCAGCCTGATCGTCGTTCCAGAGGCGTAACAGGGGTTGACCGGCCGTGACATGGTCGCCTTCCTTGACGCCTAGCCAGACGATACGGCCACCGGCCAGGGTGGAAAGCCGCGTGCGGCGGCAGGCCTCGACGCTGCCGGCGCGGGTGTTTGAGACCGTGGCCTCAACCGCCCCGAGCGCGACCGTGTGGACGGTGACGGCAATGGGTTCCGGGCGGGTCTTCCACCAGATTCCGCTCGCCGTGAGGGCGAGCAGCATCAAGGTGAGAAGAGGGGTGCGCCAGCGCCTTATCCAGGATTTAGTTGGGGCGGTCATGGTTGATGAGGGGTCGGGGGCGGGGTCTGGATGGGCGTGGGCGCGCAATTTTGTGCGCGATCTCTGTGGCGGGATTGAATGTTGCGGGATTGGATCTAGCCACGGGGCCGCACCCCCCAGAAGGCCATGGGTTTGCCGCTGGGAGTGCCGATGACCTGGTCGTCACGCATGACAACGCGGCCGCGGATGAGGGTGGCGATGGGCCAGCCATGGACGGTCATGCCGTCATACGGCGTCCAGTTGGCGCGGCTGGCAATCCAGCGGTTGTCGATGCGTCGCTCGGCCTTGAGGTCCACGATGCTGAAGTCGGCGTCATAACCCAGCGCAATGCGGCCTTTTCCGGCAATGCCAAAGATGCGTGCCTGTCCGGCGCTGGTGAGATCGACCAGCCGTTCCAGACTGAGGCGCCCGTGGTGAACATGTTCGAGCATGATGGGCAACAGGGTCTGTACGCCGGTCATGCCGCTGGGTGACTGGGGATAGGGCTGGGCCTTTTCCTCCAGGGTGTGCGGGGCGTGGTCGCTGCCCAGCACATCGACGGTGCCGTTGCGCACCCCTTCCCAAAGCGCGGCCTGATGCGCTGCATCGCGCACGGGCGGGTTCATCTGCGCCAGGGTACCGAGCCGCTCGTAGCATTCCGGCGCGCTCAAGGTCAGGTGGTGGGGCAGGGCTTCGACGGTGACGCGCTGTTTGTGTGCGGCCAGAAAGCGGATCTCGTCGCCGCTGCTGATGTGCAGGATATGCAGGAGGCGGCCGGTTTTTTGGCCGAGCGCGACGATGCGGCGGGTGGCGTTGAGGGCACTCTCGACATCGCGCCAGACGGGGTGGTCGCGCACATCGCCGGACGCCTGAGCAATCTCCTTGCGGATCTTGAGGCGTGCCTCGTCCTCGGCATGGATGGCGACGCGACGCTGACCGCTACGGAGGATGCGTTCCAGCACCGCCTCATCGTCGGCGAGCAGGTCGCCGAAGGAACTGCCCATGAAGACCTTGACACCCGAACAGCCGGGCAGGTTTTCCAGTTCGGCGAGTTGTTCGGCGTTGACGGCTGAGCCGCCCATGTAGAAGGCGTGTTCGCACCAGGCGCTGTGCGCCGCCGAGGCCAGTTTGGCGTTGAGATCGGCTGCTGTCAGAGTCAGCGGGTTGGTGTTGGGCATTTCGAACACGCCGGTGACGCCGCCCAGCACCGCGCCGCGGGTGCCCGATTCGATGTCCTCCTTGTGGGTGAGGCCCGGTTCGCGGAAATGCACCTGACTGTCGATGACGCCGGGCAGAATGTGCAGGCCGCGCGCCTCAAAGGTCTCGGTTGCCGTCCAACCCACCAGGTCACCCAGCCCGACGATCTTGCCATCACGGCAGGCGATGTTGATCGCTTCGCGGCCGTTGGGCGTCATCACGGTCCCGCCGCGAATGAGAAGGTCAGCGGTGTGAGGGGTGACGGAGGCGGTCATGCGCAATCCTTTGCTCAATGATGACAAGTTCGGCGGTCAGTCAGGAACTGCACGACAGGGCTGAACAACCGGGCCGGTGGCGTGCCCATTCCGGGCGCCGTTGCAGGTGCATATTATGCGCGTCTGTCGCGCAACAGGGTTATTTCGCTGCTGGGGTAGGGCGGGGTGTCTTACAATGGCCGCCATGCCGAAACCCACCATGAAGATCCCCGAGATTCGCCCTGAGCAATCCGTCGAACTCTTGCAGGCCCTGCATATTCTCACTCGCGACGGCAAGCTCAACCAGGATAGCCGCCGCAAGCTGAAGCAGGTTTATCACCTGTACAACTTCATCGAACCGCTGCTGGCCGAGGTGATGGCGCGGCGGGGCGATTTGACGCTGGTCGATCATGGTGCGGGTAAATCGTATCTTGGCTTCATCCTCTATGATCTTTACCTGCAGGCGCAGACAACCGGCCAGATCTTCGGCATTGAGACGCGCCCCGAGTTGATTCGCAACGCAGAAGATCTGGCCAAGCGCGCTGGGTTTGCCCGGATGCGGTTTTTGAACCTCAGCGTCGAGGCCTCCATCGCCGCAGCGGAATTGCCGGCGACGGTCGATATTGTCACCGCGCTACACGCCTGTAATACCGCAACCGATGATGCGATTCGGTTTGCGCTGGCCAAGGAGGCCAAGCACATCGTTCTGGTGCCGTGCTGTCAGGCGGAGGTGGCGGCGGAATTGCGGCAGAACAAGGCGGCGGCACTGGCGGCGGGTGCCCTGGCCGAGCTGTGGCGTCACCCGATTCACACGCGCGAGTTTGGCAGTGTGGTTACCAATGTTCTGCGTTGCCTGCAACTTCAGGCGCACGGCTATCAGGTGACGGTAACCGAGCTGATCGGCTGGGAGCATTCGATGAAAAACGAGCTGATCATCGCCAGCCGAACCGGGCAGCGGCGTGGGGACGCCCAAAAACGCCTCGAGGCATTGCTCGAGGCGTTACATCTGCAGGCCTTGCGGCCGCGTTTTTTGGGGACTGACGCTTAGCGGTCAGGCGATAAAACCGCGGGCGCGCAGTTTGTCGGCTATTTCCGGAATGACGGCCATGTCGTCGATGGTGGAAGGCACCGTGTATTCCTTGCCATTGACCAGCCGCGACAAGGTGTTGCGCAGGGTCTTGCCAGACCGTGTCTTGGGCAGGCGGGCCACCACGACGGTGTCCTTGTAACAGGTGATGGCGCCGATCTGGGCGCGAATCAGACTGACCAATTGCTGTTGCACCTCATCTTCGCTGAGCGTCACGCCCCCTTTCAGGACGACCAGGCCCATCGGTACCTGACCCTTGAGATCGTCATCGCGGGCGATGACGGCGCATTCGGCCACGGCGGCGTGGTTGGCAATGACCTCCTCCATCTCGCCCGTTGAAAGGCGATGGCCGGCGACATTGATGACATCATCGACGCGGCCCATCACAAACACATAGCCATCGGCATCAATATAGCCACCATCACCGCTGGCGTAATAGCCGGGGAAGAAATTGAGATAGCTCTGACTAAAGCGTTTGTCGTCGCCCCAGATGCGGTTGAGACAGGAGGGCGGGAGGGGAAGCTGGATGGCGATATAGCCCTGGACGCCTCGCGGCACCGGCTGGCCATTCTCGTTGAGGATCTGGACATTGAAACCGGGGGTCGGCACGGTCGAGGAACCCAGTTTGACCGGCATGGTCTCAATGCCGCACGGATTGGCGGTGATGGCCCAGCCCGTCTCGGTCTGCCACCAGTGATCAATGACCGGCTTGCCGCTGGTTTTCATCAGCCATTCCTGGGTCGGCGGATCAAGGCGCTCGCCGGCGGAGAAAATGTTCTTTAGCGTGCCGAGATTGTATCGGTGCATCAGTGCGCCGTCCGGGTCTTCCTTTTTGACAGCGCGGAAGGCGGTCGGCGCGGTGAACAGGGATTTGACGCCATATTCCTCGCAGAGCCGCCAGAGTGCTCCAGCATCCGGCGTCATCACGGGTTTGCCTTCGTAAACGATGGTTGTGCAGCCTTGCAGCAACGGGCCATAGACGATGTAGGAATGGCCAACGACCCAGCCCACATCGGAGCTGGCGAAGAACACCTCGCCGGGTGCCGTGTCGTAGATGGCCGACATGCTGTATTTGAGGGCGACGGCATGGCCGCCGTTTTCGCGCACCACGCCCTTGGGTTTGCCGGTGGTGCCGGAGGTGTAAAGGATGTACAGCGGATCAGAGCCCTTGACCGGCGTACAGCCGACAGGCTCGGCGGCGGCCAGCAGGGTTGCCCAGTCGTGGTCGCGGCCGGCCTTCAGCGGGGCGATGCTTTCCCGGCGCTGATAAATCACGCAGCAATCCGGTTGGTGGGTCGCCAGCTCCAGGGCGTGGTCGAGCAGGGGTTTGTATTCGATGCGGCGTTTGACTTCGATGCCGCAGGAAGCAGACAGAATCACCTTCGGCTTGGCATCGTCAATGCGCACAGCCAGCTCGGGGGCGGCAAAACCGCCGAACACGACCGAATGGATGGCGCCCAGTCGCGCCACGGCCAGCATGGCAATGACGGCCTCCGGGATCATGGGCATGTAGATGATGACCCGGTCTCCCCGGTTTACGCCGAGCTTGGCCAGCATGCCGGCCGTACGCGCGACGCATTCGGTGAGTTGCTTGTAGGTATATTGCGTTTTGGTGTCGGTGACCGGTGAATCATAGAGAAGTGCCAATTGATCGCCACGGCCGTTTTCGACATGGTGATCAAGCGCCATGTAGGCGGTGTTCATCTCGCCATCGGCAAACCAGTAGCCGATCCCTTGGGCATCGGTTTTGAGGATCTGTTCCGGAAATTTGAACCATGGCAGTTGCTTGGCCTGGTCGCGCCAAAAGCCTTCCGGATCCTGCATGGAACGGGAAAATTCGGCGCTATATTCAGTTTTTTGGTTGGCTTTATCGCTCATTGTAGGGTCTCCTCTGGGGGCTCAAAAACAATCGCCGGGGATGCGCACCCATCCTTCCATCAGGATGCGCGCCGAGCGACTCATCACCACTTTTTCAACTTTCCAATCGCCGTTGATCTGACTGGCCGTAGCGCCCACCTTGAGCGTACCCGAAGGATGACCAAAGGTCACGACCTTACGCGCACCGCCCCCTGCGGCGAGATTGACCAGGGTCCCGGGAATCGCGGCGGCGGTACCGATGGCGACGGCGGCGGTGCCCATCATGGCGTGGTGCAGTTTGCCCATCGAAAGGGCGCGCACATTCAGGTCGATCTCGCTCGCCGCAATGGCCTTGCCGCTGGAGGCCGTGTAGTTGGCGGCCGGAGCGACGATCGCTACCTTGGGGGTGTGCTGCCGGTTGCTGGCCTCGGCAATCTCCTTGATAAGGCCCATGCGCACCGCGCCGTGGGCGCGAATGGTTTCAAAGCGGGCGAGAGCGGCAGGGTCACTGTTGATGGCATCCTGTAACTCACAACCGGTGTAACCCAGATCCGCGGCATTTAAAAAAAGCGTCGGGATGCCGGCATTGATCAGGGTTGCCTTGAAGGTTCCGACCCCCGGAACCTCCAAGTCATCGACGATATTTCCGGTCGGAAACATGGACTCGTCGCCATCCACCGGCTTCACAAAATCGATCTGCACCTCGGCAGACGGGAAGGTCACGCCGTCGAGCTCGAAATCGCCGGTTTCCTGCACCTGACCCTGGCTCACCGGCACATGCGCGACGATGGTTTTCCTGATGTTGGCTTGCCAGATGCGCACGACGCAGAGGCCGTTCTCGGGCACCCGGGCCGGGTCAACCAGCCCGGCATGGATGGCATAGGAGCCGACCGCCGAGGTCAAGTTGCCGCAGTTGCCACTCCAGTCAACAAAGGCCTTGTCGATGGCGACCTGGCCGAAGAGGTAATCCACATCGTGATCGGGCTGGGTGCTTTTCGCCAGAATCGCTGCCTTGCTGGTGCTCGAAGTGGCGCCGCCCATGCCGTCGGTCTGCTTGCCGTAGGGGTCGGGGCTGCCGATCACGCGCAGGAGCAGTTTGTCCCGCGCCGCGCCTGGCACCTGGGCGGCGACGGGCAGATCGGTCAGCTTGAAGAACACCCCCTTGCTGGTGCCACCCCGCATGTAGGTGGCGGGGATGCGGATCTGAGGAGCATACGCTGGAACACGACTCATACATGACCCTCCAGAAAATCCTGCGCGAAGCGTTGCAACACGCCCCCCGCCGCATAGACGGATACCTCTTCGGCGGTATCCAGCCGGCAGGTCACAGGCACCTCCACCCGTTCGCCATTTTTCCGGTGGATCACCAGCGTCAGGTCGCCGCGCGGGGTTTTTTCGCCGCTCACATCAAAGGTCTCGGTCCCGTCAATGGCCAGCGTTTTGCGGTTGGTTCCTGGCTTGAATTCGAGCGGCAAGACGCCCATGCCGACCAGGTTTGTTCGATGAATCCGTTCAAAGCCTTCCGCGACGATCGCCTCTACACCGGCCAGGCGCACGCCTTTTGCGGCCCAGTCGCGCGACGATCCCTGGCCGTAATCGGCGCCGGCCACGATGACAAGCGGTTGTTTCCGGGTCATGTAGGTCTCGATCGCCTCCCACATGCGCATGACCTTGCCGTCCGGCTCGACGCGGGTCAGCGAGCCTTGCTTGACCTGACCATCGACCACCGCCATTTCGTTGATCAGCTTGGGGTTGGCGAAGGTGGCGCGTTGTGCGGTGAGATGGTCGCCGCGGTGGGTGGCGTAGGAGTTGAAGTCCTCTTCCGGTAGACCCATTCTGGCCAGGTATTCACCGGCCGCGCTGGAGCGCAGGATGGCGTTGGACGGCGACAGGTGGTCGGTGGTGATGTTGTCCGGCAATACCGCGAGCGGGCGCATGCCTTTGAGCGTGCGTTCACCGGCCAGGGCGCCTTCCCCTTCGGTGTCCCAATACGGCGGACGGCGAATGTAGGTTGACTGTGGGCGCCAGTCGTAGAGCGGCGAGGGCGCCTGTTCGGCAGCGCGCCTGGCGAACATCACATCGTAGATCTGGCGGAACTGTGCCGGTTTCACGCTGGCCGCCACGATGGCGTCGATTTCGGCATCGTCCGGCCAGATGTCCTTCAGGCGAATCTCTTTGCCATCAACCACGCCGAGCACATCCTGCTCGATATCGAAGCGGATGGTGCCGGCGATGGCATAGGCCACGACCAGGGGCGGCGAGGCGAGGAAGGCCTGCTTGGCATAGGGATGGATGCGGCCATCAAAGTTGCGGTTGCCGGAGAGCACCGCGGTGGCGTAAAGGTCGCGGTCGATGATCTCCTGCTGGATCTTGGGGTCGAGCGCGCCGCTCATGCCGTTGCAGGTGGTGCAGGCGAAGCCGACGATGCCGAAGCCGAGCGTTTCCAGTTCGGGCAGCAGACGGGCTTCCTTGAGATACAGCTCGGCAACCTTTGAGCCCGGGGCAAAGGAGGATTTCACCCACGGCTTGCGGGTGAGGCCCAGCGCGTTCGCCTTCTTGGCGAGCAGGCCGGCGGCGACCATGTTGCGCGGGTTGCTGGTGTTGGTGCAACTGGTGATGGCAGCGATGATCACCGCGCCGTCCGGCATCTTGCCGGCCGATTCTTCGGCGAGCGCGGCGTCCAGATTCACCGCAATGCCGCGCACCGCAAGGTCCTTGGTGGGGAGCTTGCGGTGCGGGTTCGAGGGGCCGGCCATGGTGCGCTCGACTTGGGAGAGATTGAATTCCAGCACGCGCTCGTATTGCGCGGTCGCGAGGTCGTCGGCCCACAAGCCGGTGCTCTTGGCGTAGTGCTCGACCAACGCGACATGTTCGGGGTCACGGCCCGTGAGGGTGAGGTAATCCAGGGTCTGGGCGTCGATGTAAAAGAGACCGGCCGTGGCGCCGAACTCCGGCGTCATGTTCGAGAGGGTGGCGCGGTCGCCAATCGACAGGCTGAAGGCACCCTCGCCAAAAAATTCCAGCCAGGCGCCAACCACGCGCTCCTTGCGCAGGAACTCGGTGAGGGCGAGGACGATGTCGGTGGCCGTGATCCCGGGCTGGCGTTGGCCGGTCAGCTTGACCCCGACGATATCCGGCAGGCGCATCATGGAGGCGCGGCCGAGCATGACATTTTCCGCTTCCAGACCGCCGACGCCGATGGCGATGACGCCCAGCGCATCAATGTGCGGCGTGTGGCTGTCGGTGCCGACGCAGGTGTCAGGAAACGCAATGTTGTCACGCACCTGGATCACCGGCGACATCTTCTCCAGGTTGATCTGGTGCATGATGCCGTTGCCGGCCGGGATGACATCAATATTCTCGAAGGCGGTCTTGGTCCACTCGATGAAGTGGAAGCGGTCTTCGTTGCGGCGGTCCTCAATCGCGCGGTTCTTGCGGAAGGCGTCCGGATCAAAGCCGCCACACTCGACGGCCAGCGAGTGATCAACGATGAGTTGGGTCGGCACGACTGGATTGACCTTGGCCGGGTCGCCCCCCTTGTCGGCAATCGCATCCCGCAGGCCGGCGAGATCGACCAGCGCGGTCTGGCCGAGAATGTCGTGACAGACCACGCGTGCCGGATACCATGGAAAGTCGAGTTCCTGACGACGCTCGATCAGCTGGCGCAGGGCCTCGTTAAGCAGGGTCGGGTTACAGCGGCGCACCAGTTGCTCGGCCAGCACCCGCGAGGTGTAGGGCAGGGTGGCATAGCTGCCGGGCTGAAGGGCCTCGACGGCGGCGCGGGCGTCGAAATAGTCCAGTTCGGTTCCGGGCAGACGCGTGCGGTATGCAGTGTTCATGGCAGGCCTTTAGTGGATCAGGGGCGTTCGCTCAGCGGCAGCCACTTGAGGTTTTCCGGGCCGACATAGTTTGCGCTGGGGCGGATGATCTTGCCGTCCTGGCGTTGTTCAATGACATGTGCCCCCCAGCCGGTGACGCGGGCAATGACAAAAAGGGGTGTGAACATGTCGGTCGGCACGCCCATCTGGCCGTAAGAGACCGCCGAGAACCAGTCGAGATTTGGGAACATTTTTTTAAGTTCCCACATTACTGATTCCAGACGGGCCGCGATGTCGAACAGCGTCATGTCAGCGTTTTCCTGAGCAAGACCTCGTGCGACGCGCTTGATGACTTCATTGCGCGGGTCGGCAATGGTGTACACCGGATGACCGAAACCGATGACGATTTCCTTGTTGGCGACCCGTTGGCGGATATCGGCCTCGGCCGTATCGGCGTCGGCGTAACGGCCCTGGATGCGGAAGGCTTCTTCGTTGGCACCACCATGCTTGGGTCCGCGCAGGGCGCCGATGGCGGCGGTGATGCACGAATACAGATCCGAATGCGTGCCTGCCACCACACGGGCGGTAAAGGTCGAGGCGTTAAACTCGTGCTCGGCGTAGAGGGTCAGCGAGGTGTGCATGGCCCGGACCCACGAGGCTCTGGGCGTTTCGCCGTGCAGCAGATGCAGGATGTGACCGGCGGTCGAATCGTCGTCGGTCTCGACCTCGATGCGCTTGCCAGAGGTGCTGAAGTGATACCAATACATGAGCATCGAGCCGAAGCTGGCCAGCAGGCGGTCGATCTTGTCCTGGGTGGCGGTGTAGTCGCTGATCGGGCCTTCCGGTTCACAGATGCCCAACATTGAACAACCGGTGCGCATCACATCCATCGGGTGCGCGTTGGCGGGGATGGCTTCCAGCGCCTGTTTGACGGGGGCGGGCAGACCACGCAATTTTTGCAGCTTGGCCTTGTAAACAGCCAGTTCAGAGCGATTAGGCAGGCTGCCGTGGATCAGGAGGTGGGCGATTTCTTCAAATTCAGCCTGTTCCGCGAAATCGAGGATGTCGTAGCCACGGTAATGCAGGTCGTTGCCGGTACGGCCGACGGTGCAGATTGCCGTGTTGCCGGCGATGGTGCCAGAGAGCGCGACGGACTTTTTGGCCTTGGGTTGGGTCGTTTCAGTCATTGTGTTATTTCTCCTTGGCCGATTCGGCGTTCTATTCGGCACCCTTTTCGGCGAACAGACGGTCGAGTTGTTGCTCAAAGGCGTGATAACCGAGGTAGTCGTAAAGGGCCATGCGGGTTTGCATGTTGGGCACCACGGCCTGCTGGGTTCCGTCGGCGAGAATGTGCTGATAGACGCCCAGCGCGGCCTGGCTCATGGCGCGGAACGCAGAGAGCGGATAGAGCACC
>VGVU01000041.1 GCA_016873905.1 Betaproteobacteria bacterium
CCCAAGGTCACGCGCGGCGTAGTGCCCAGCGGCAGATACAGATCGACTCGCGAACCAAAGCGGATAAAACCGTAGCGCTCGCCGCGCGCCAGTTCATGGCCGACCCCGACATGACACAGGATGCGACGGGCGATGAGACCCGCGATCTGCACACAGGTGATGTCTTGACCCTCCGGTGTTTGCAGCCAAAGGGCGTTCCGCTCGTTTTCGGTCGAGGCCTTGGACACCGCCGCATTCAGGAACTTGCCAGGGCTATACCAGCGTTGCTTCACCGTCGCCGCCAACGGACTGCGGTTGGCGTGGACATTGAACACATTCATGAAAACGCTGATCTTCAGCGCGCGGCGGTTCAGCCAGGGGTCGTCGGCCTCTTCGACCACAATCACCTTGCCATCGGCCGGGGCAATCACCAGGTTCTCACCGGTCGGTACCGCCCGAGGCGGGTCACGGAAGAATTGCACGCAGAAAACAAAGAACAGCCACAGCGGGCTGGCCCAGGCCCAACCGGCCAGCGCCGTCACGACGACCGCCGCGAGGCCGCCGCCCATCAGAATCGGCCAACCTTCACGGGCAAGAATAGGATGTGGATAGTTCATCGTTTTTGAACAGGCGAGCCCGATGCACATGATAAGTCAGAAAGGATGCAGTCAGCAGCCGGGGCGGCAAAGCCACCGGCTGGAGAATGAACACTTAGTGACGCATTAGTTCTTGCTCTGATCGACCAACTTGTTCTTCGCAATCCAGGGCATCATGGCGCGCAACTGGCCACCGACCACCTCGATCTGATGCGCCGCGTTATTACGACGCCATGCCGTCATTTCGGGATAGTTTGCCTGTCCTTCAAGGATGAAGCGCTTGGCGTAGCTACCGTTCTGGATGTTGGCCAGGCATTCACGCATCGCGTAGCGCGACTCCTCGTTGATAACCTTCTGGCCGGTCACATACTCGCCGTACTCCGCGTTGTTGGAGATGGAGTAGTTCATGTTGGCGATACCGCCTTCGTACATCAGGTCAACGATCAGCTTCAGCTCGTGCAGACACTCGAAGTAGGCCATCTCGGGGGCGTAACCTGCCTCAGTCAGGGTCTCGAAACCCATCTTGACCAGCTCGACAGCGCCGCCGCACAGCACCGCCTGCTCACCAAACAGATCCGTCTCGGTCTCGTCCTTGAAGGTGGTCTCGATGATGCCGGTACGGCCACCGCCGATAGCAGAGGCGTAGGACAAGGCAATGTCCTTGGCGCGACCAGAGGCATTCTGGAAGATGGCGATCAGATCCGGAATGCCGCCACCACGCACAAACTCGGAACGCACGGTGTGCCCCGGGGCCTTGGGGGCCACCATGATGACATCGAGATCCTTGCGCGGCACAACCTGGTTGTAGTGAATGGAGAAGCCGTGGGCAAAGGCCAGCACCGCTCCCTGCTTGATGTTGGGCTCGATCTCGTCGCGATAGAGGCGGGACTGGAACTCGTCCGGGGTCAGGATCATGACCAGATCGGCGCTCTTGACCGCATCGGCAACATTCTTCACGGTCAAGCCGGAGGCCTGGGCCTTCTTGGCCGATGCAGAACCCTCGCGCAAGGCAACGGTGACATCCACGCCAGAATCCTTCAGGTTATTGGCATGGGCATGGCCCTGGGAGCCATAACCCACAATCGTGACCTTCATCTTCTGAATCAGGGCGAGGTTACAATCCTTGTCGTAATAAAGCTGCATATCAGTTCCTTCGGTAAAAATCAGATTTTCAGAATGCGCTCACCCCGGGCAATGCCAGAGGTGCCCGTGCGGACGGTTTCCAAAATGGCGGAGGGGTCGATGGCCTCCAGAAAGGCCGTCAGTTTCTTGCCATCGCCGGTCAGCTCAATGGTATAGCTCTTCTCGGTGACATCAATGATGTTGCCCCGGAAGATGTCGGCCATGCGTTTCATCTCCTCGCGGCCCTCGCCCACGGCGCGTACCTTAACCAGCATCAGCTCACGCTCGATGTGGCTACCGTCAGAGAGGTCCTGCAACTTGATCACATCGACCAGCTTGTTGAGCTGCTTGTTGATCTGCTCGATCACATCATCCGAGCCACGAGTGACAATCGTCATGCGCGACAGCGTGGCGTCTTCGGTCGGCGCCACGGTCAGCGACTCGATGTTATAGCCGCGGGCCGAAAACAACCCGGCGACCCTCGACAACGCGCCCGCTTCGTTTTCCATTAACAGAGAAATAATGTGTCTCATATCAGAATCATCTCCGACAGTCCCTTGCCGGCGGGGATCATGGGATACACATTCTCGCGCGGATCAGTGATGAAATTCATGAACACGAGTTCATCCTTGTGCTCGGTGAAGGCCTTGATGAGCGCCGGCTCGACATCCTCGGGCCGCTCGATCTTCATGCCGACATGGCCATAGGCCTCGGCCAGCATCGTGAAGTCCGGCAGGCTGGTGACATAGGACTCGGAATAGCGCTCCTCGTAGAAGAACTCCTGCCACTGCCGCACCATGCCCAGAACGCCGTTGTTGAGCAGAATCACCTTGATCGGCAGCTTGTGCTCCTTGCAGGTGGACAGCTCCTGGATGTTCATCTGGATACTGCCTTCACCGGTAATGCAGACCACCGGTGCATCGGGGTGAGCCATCGCAATCCCCATCGCCGCCGGCAGGCCAAAGCCCATGGTGCCCAGGCCACCGGAATTGATCCAGCGCCGCGGCTCGTTGAATTTGTAATACTGCGCCGCCCACATTTGATGCTGCCCCACATCAGAGGCCACAAAGGCAGCGCCGCCGGTGACCTTGTACAAGGCCTCGACGACCGCCTGCGGCTTGATCACCGGGCTGGCGCGGTCATACTTCATACAGTCCTGTGCCCGCCACAACTCAATCTGCGCCCACCAGGCCTTGAGTGCGGTGGCATCCGGCACACCGTCAATCTGCTTCAACATGTCGGTGAGCACCTGATCAACCGCCCCGACAATCGGCACATCGACACGCACCCGCTTGGAGATCGAAGACGGATCGACATCAATATGGATGATGCGCCGCGCCTCTTTGCCGAAATGCTTGGGATTGCCAATGACGCGGTCATCGAAACGGGCGCCGATCGCGAGCAGGACATCACAATGCTGCATCGCCATGTTGGCTTCGTAAGTGCCGTGCATGCCCAGCATGCCTAGATTTTGCGGATCCGGCTCGGGAAAGGCCCCCAAGCCCATCAGAGTACTCGCCACCGGGAAGCCCAGCTTCCGCGCCAGAGCGCGTACCGGCTCAGCCCCATTGCCCAGCACCGCACCGCCGCCGACATAGAGCATCGGCCGCTTGGCCTCCAGCAGCATCTGCGCGGCCTTCTTGATCTGCCCGGTGTGGCCCTTGCTGGTCGGGTTGTACGAGCGCATCGACACCGACTCGGGATAGACAAAGGCACAGGTGTTTTGCGTCACATCCTTGGGAATGTCCACCACGACCGGACCGGGACGGCCAGTGGCGGCAATGTAAAACGCCTTTTTCATGGTCTCTGCCAACTCGCGCACATCCTTGACCAAGAAGTTGTGCTTGACGCAGGGGCGGGTGATACCCACCGTATCGACCTCCTGGAAGGCGTCCATGCCGATCGCGGCCGTCGGTACCTGGCCGGTAATCACCACCATCGGGATCGAGTCCATGTAGGCCGTGGCGATGCCGGTCACCGCATTGGTCGCCCCCGGACCGGAGGTAACCAGCGCCACCCCGACTTGGCCAGTAGAACGGGCATAGGCATCCGCTGCGTGTACGGCGGCCTGCTCATGCCGCACCAGAATATGCTTAAAGCCATCCTGTTTATAAATCTCGTCGTAGATGTTGAGTACCGCGCCGCCAGGATAGCCGAAGACATGCTTCACGCCCTCTGCGTGCAAGCAGCGTATGACGATCTCCGCGCCGGTAAGTTCTGTGTCGGCCATGGTGCTACAAACAAGATGCTGAAAGGGGGCCAACACTAGCGATTTCATGCCGTTCCGTCAAGTTTTACGCCCCATGGAGGCGGTGCTAAACTGCCGAACCAGAGAGACTTGCAAAGGTATTCATGCCCATTCAGGACCTGCGTGAACTGGCCTTGGCCGTGCGTGAATTTGGCCACGCCCGCGACTGGCATCAGTTCCATACCCCCAAAAACCTGACCGCCGCCCTCATTGTCGAGGCCGCCGAACTGCTGGAGCCCTTCCAGTGGCTGACCGCCGAAGAAAGCCTCAATCTCTCCCCCGAGAAGCGCGAGGCCGTGCGTCAGGAAATGGCCGATGTCCTGATTTATCTGGTCAGCCTGGCCAACTGTCTGGACATTGACCTGCTTCGCGCGGCCGAGGACAAACTCAGCATCAACGCCCGTAAATATCCCGTCGAACGCGTGCGGGGCTCCGCTGAAAAACCGCCGCCTTCAACCACCGACACAGGAAAACAACCTTGAGTTACTACAAAAGACATGTCTTTTTTTGCCTCAACCAGCGTGATGACGGCGGCGAATGCTGCGGCACACCCAACGCGGAGGCCCTTTTTGAACATGCCAAGGACAAGGCCAAGGCGCTTGATCTGCATGGCGGGCGCGGCAAAAACCGCATCAATCGTGCCGGCTGTCTGAACCGCTGCGAACACGGCCCCGTCTGTGTGGTCTATCCCGACGCCACCTGGTACACCTATGTGGATGAAGAAGATATCGACGAGATCCTCACGGAACACCTACAACACGGTCGTGAGGTCAAGCGCCTGAAAATCGCCTGATTCCCATGCGCGAGCATCTGCTCCTTCCCGGACCGGCCGGCCCGATCGAGACCGTCATCGAAGTCCCGGAAGGCGCACCCGCCGGACTGGCACTCATTGCCCATCCACACCCGCTGCACGGCGGCACCATGGACAACAAGGTCGTCACCACGCTGGCCCGGGCGGCACTTTCCGCCGGACTCGTGGCGGTGCGCAGCAACTTTCGCGGGGTGGGCCAAAGCGCCGGGGTGCACGATCATGGCCACGGGGAATGTGACGATCTGTCCGCACTCACCCAGATCATCGGCGAGCGCTACCCCGGGCTCGACTGGACCCTGCTCGGATTCTCCTTCGGCGCGTTTGTACAACAGCAACTCTCGCTGCGCCTACCGGTCGGCCAACACCTGCGGCAAGTCATCCTGGTCGCGCCGGCGGTCACCCTGCGCCCTTTCGGCGCCGTCAACGGCCCCGCGACCCTTCTCCAGGGCGATCAAGACGAGATCATCCCGCTCGCGGCCGTCCGCGCCTATGCGCAGACGCATGCGCTGAATCTGGTCGTGGTGCCGGAGGCCGGGCATTTCTTCCACGGCAAGCTGCTCGATCTGCGCAGCGCAGTGAGCACGCTACTGACCGCGCCTAAGGGTGGCGATAACTAAGGGCGACGATAATCGAGGTGACCGTCGATCACGGTGTAGTGGACGCGTCCCAACATCTCGTGACCCAGATAAGGGCTGTTCTTACCCAGGCTCAGCAAGGACTCGGCGCTCACCTGCCAGATACCCTCCGGATCAAAGACGCACAGATCCGCCGGACCACCGACCTGCAGATAACCCGCGCCGATGCCCATGATGCGGGCCGGCCGATGGGTGACCTTATCCAGGGTCTGCAGCAAGGACAGACCCGCCTCGCGGCCCCAGCGCAGGGTGAGCGGCAACAATAGCTCAGCCCCCGTCGCGCCGGGTTCCGCCTCCTGGAAGGGGCGCTCCTTGACATCCTCATCCACGGGCGCGTGATCCGAGCAGATCGCATCAATCACCCCATCGGCCAAGGCCTGGCGAATCGCGTCACGATCACGCAGGCTGCGCAGCGGCGGCACCAGGTGACAGTGCGGATTGAAATCGGCGGTGTCCATCTCCGACAAATGGACATGATGGATAGCCACATCACAGGTTACCGGCAGGCCCGCGGCCTTGGCCTGACGCACCATGTCCACCGCCGCCCGGCTCGACAGGCGCGCAATATGCACCCGCGCCCCCGTTTGCCGCATCAACAACAGGATGGTTTGCAGGGCCACCGTCTCGGCCGGCACCGGGATGGCCGGCAAGCCCAGACGCGCCGCCACCAAACCATCATGGGCCACGCCACCCCGAGCGAGGAAAGAGTCCTCGGGACGCAGCCAGACCGGCAAAGCAAAGCTCGCTGCATATTCCATCGCATGAAACAGAACCGCCGTATCAATGAGCGGCGCATCGGCCTGGCTAAAGGCGATACAACCCGCCTCATGCAGCTCGCCCATCTCGGTCAGGCGCTCGCCTTTAAGCTGATGCGTCAGCGCGCCAACCGGATAAACGCGCGGCCCCGGCATACTGCGGGCCCGGAATTTAAGCATCTCGATCAGGCCGGGCTCATCCAGCGGCGGATCGGTGTCCGGTGGGCAGGCCAGAGAGGTGATGCCTCCGGCCGAAGCCGCCTGCATCTCAGATTCCAGGCCGGCCACATATTCAAGGCCCGGTTCGCGCAGGCGCAGCGACATATCAACGAGGCCGGGGCAAACCACCAGGCCCGAGGCATCAATCTCTATCCCGGCGTGAAAATCGGCCGGGGCCGTACCAAGACCCACCACGCGCCCCGCGGCAACAAAAACATCCTGAACCTGATCCAGACCGCTGGCCGGATCAATGACTCGGCCCTTGCGTATCGCCATCTTCATGAGTTGGCCCCCGCGACAAGAGACATCACCGCCATCCGCACGGCAATGCCATAAGTCACCTGCGGCAGAATGACCGACTGACCGCCATCGGCGACAGCAGAGTCAATCTCAACGCCGCGATTCATCGGCCCCGGGTGCATCACGATAGCATCCGGCCGGGCATGTTTCAGGCTCGCAGGGGTCAGGCCCCAGTGCTTGTAATACTCACCGGCCGAGGGCAGACGCGCGCCCTGCATGCGTTCGTTCTGCAGGCGCAACATCATCACCACATCAACATCCTTGAGACCCTCTTCCAGGCGGTGGAACACATGCACCCCCATGCCGCTGACATCGCGCGGCAACAGGGTGCGAGGCGCAATCACTCGCACCTCGGGGCAGCCGAGCGTGGTCAGGGCGTGGATCTGCGAGCGGGCAACGCGCGAATGCAGGATATCGCCGACGATAGCCACGCGCAGGTTGTGAAAATCGCCCTTGTAGTGGCGAATGGTGAACATATCCAGCAGGCCCTGCGTCGGGTGCGCCGAACGGCCGTCACCGGCGTTGATGACATGGATGTGCGGGGCCACATGGCGAGCGATCAGGTGCGCCGCCCCGGCAGCCGAGTGGCGGACCACAAACATGTCCGCCAACATGGCGGACAGGTTGGATACGGTATCAAGGAGGGTCTCGCCCTTGCTCTGTGACGAGGCGCTGACATTGAGGTTGACGACATCGGCCGAAAGCCGCTTGGCCGCGATCTCGAAGGTCGTGCGGGTTCGGGTCGAGTTCTCGAAAAAGACATTGAACACCGCCTTGCCACGCAACAGCGGAACCTTTTTGACATCACGCTCGCCGACCGACACAAAGGACTGTGCCGTATCGAGGATCTCGGTCAGGATGCGCTTGGGCAAGCCATCCAGGGTCAGTAGATGGCGCAGGCGGCCATCCGGGGTCAGTTGCAAGTTAGGTGTCATCTTGGGTGTCATCGTCCCCTCACCACGGACCGCGAACCAGGCTCAACGCACCGGCCTCGCTACGCAACAGGTCGATATGCTCGTTGGTTGGCAGGTCCAGCCGCAGTCCGGTGTAATCGGCACAGACCGGCAATTCGCGTCCACCCCGGTCAATCAACACAACCAGCCGGATCGAGGCCGGACGGCCATAATCAAACAACAGGTTGATGGCGGCGCGGACGGTGCGCCCGGTATAAAGAACATCATCGAACAGAATGACCGTACGGCCCTCAATATCGAAAGGGATGCGCGAGGGTTTCACCTCCGCATGCAGGCCGCTCTGGGCAAAGTCGTCGCGATAAAACGAGACATCCAGTTCACCCAACAGGTGGTCGCCACCCAGACGCTGGATGATCTCATCGCGGAGCCAGACGCCCCCCGTGTGGATGCCGATGAGCGCGCAATCGGTCTTCATCACCGGCGCGAGCTGTGCCGCGAGCGAGTCTATGAGGGCATTCGGTTCAGGTAGCGTCATGGTCCATGGCATCCGTGCGGGCAAGATGATCCAGCAAAATGCGCTGCGCCGCCAGCGCATCAATCGCCGCCTTGTCAAAACTACTGCCGCCCGCCTCAAAAAGTCGCGTCGCCGCGTCAGCGGAGGTCAGGCGTTCGTCGGCAAAATGAACCTGCAGGTTGTAGCGACCGCGCAATTGATTGGCAAAGCGCTGGCAACGCAGGGTCATCTCGTGTTCAGTTCCATCCATGGACAGCGGCAGCCCCACCACCAATTCAACCGGTCGCCATTCCTGAATCATGGCCCCAATGCGTGCAAATCGGGTCTGGTTATCCTCGGCGTCGATGGTCTCCAGCGGGTGCGCGGTGCCGGTCTCCCGTTCACCAACCGCCACGCCAATGCGCCGAGTACCAAAATCAAACGCGAGCACGGTGCCGCTCGCCCTGGATGTGGTCCGGCCGTTCAAGCGTGGCCCGCCGCATCGGACAACATGGCCATGTCGATGCCCAGAATCCGCAAGGCGGCGCTCAGCCGCTCGGCCGGCGACAGGGCGAAGATCACATCGGGATCGGCCGGGACGGTCAGCCAGGCATTCTGCTTGATCTCCTCTTCCAGTTGCCCCGCCCCCCAGCCGGCATAACCCAGCGAAACGATAATCTGCTCCGGGCCCTCGCTCCGGGCCGTCGCCTCAAGAATGTCCTTGGAGGTGGTCAGACCAACCTGGCCGCCCACGCTCAGGGTCGAACTCCAGGCACCAATGGGACGATGCAGGACAAAACCGCGTTCGTTCTGCACCGGACCCCCAAGATAGACCGGCTGACGGCTCAAACGCTCGTTGCTCAGATCCAGACCGATCTGCTCAAATAATCCACCCAAAGTCAGCGTCATCGGGCGATTGACCACGATCCCCAGCGCACCCTGTTCGCCATGGTCGCAGAGATAGGTCAACGCCCCGGCAAAATTCGGGTCGGTCATGCCGGGCATGGCCACCAGAAAGTGATGGGTCAGATGGGTGTCGCTCATGGTCGCGATTTTAATCCCCGAAAAGCCCCACATGCACATCCGGGTAACAAAAACGGAAACCCAGTTCTTCACGGATGCGCCGATTGGACAGACGGCGTGATTCATTCAGGAAGGTCCGCATCGCCGGCGTAACGGCAGACATCACCGCCTCGTAAGGCAAGCGCGGGGGCCGCGGCACCCCCAAGTGATCGGCCACGCAATCGAACCAGTCGCCCATCCTGAGACCACTATCATCCACCGCGTTGTACAACCGTTGGGGTCGCGCCCGGAACGCAGCCCGCCAGGCCAGGCGCGCCAGATCCTCGGCATGGATGTGGTTGGTGTGAATATCCACAGCCGGCAGGAGCGCCGGCAAACCCTGGCGCACCCGCGCCTCAGGCAGGCGCCCGCGCGCATAGATACCCGGCGCACGCAGGATGCTTAGCCGCACCCCCGCCCGGATCGCCCAGCCCCGCAACTGCCGCTCGGCATCCCAACGACGGCGCGCACGGGCATTGCCGGGCCGGGCCGGCCGGGTCTCCTCCACCCACGCACCCGCGCAGTCCCCATACACGCCGGTGGTGCTGATATAGACCATACGGGCCGGAGCGGCGCCCATGGCCAAGGCGGCCAACAAGCGGCGCGTGCGCCGATCGACCAGCGCGTCGCTCTGGGGCGGCGCAAAGTGCATGACGACATCGGCAATGCCTGCCAGTCGAACCAAGCTGCGCCGGTCATCCAGATCGCCCTCAATAGGACGAATACCCATTTCACGCAACAGGGGTATTCGCGATGGCGAACGATTCAGCGCGTAGAATTGCACCCCGCCGTGTCGCGAAGAAGACGGCTCACGCTGCTGCCTGACCAGACGCAACGCGATATCCCCACACCCGATGATCAATACTCGCAACATCCCGAAACCCTCATGCCTTGCCAGATCACTCTCCAGCCCAGTGGGCACCAGTTTAACGCAGAGACCACGGAAACCCTGCTGGAAGCCGCCCTCAATGCCGGCGTCAATCTGCCTTATGGCTGCCGCAATGGCGCCTGCGGGGCCTGCAAGGGTCGCGTTGTCCAGGGCGAGGTTGACCTGGGTACCTTCCAGCCGAGCACCCTGACGGAGGCCGATCGCGCCGAGGGCCGCGCCCTGCTCTGCACCGCTCACGCCCGCAGCGACCTGACCCTGGAGATCCGCGAGATTGGCAAAGCCGGTGAGATCGCCCCGCGCACCCTGCCCTGCCGGGTCGAACGCATGGAACGCCTGTCTCCCGATGTCATGGCCCTGTGGCTCAAATTACCGGCCAACGAACGCTTGCAGTTCCTGCCGGGGCAATACATCGACTTCCTGTTCAAGGATGGGCGTCGGCGCAGCTTTTCCCTCGCCCACAATCCGGAGCACGACGAACTTGTCGAACTGCATATCCGCCATGTCCCGGGCGGCTGGTTCACCGATCAGGTCTTCGGCAGCATGAAGGTCAAGGACATCCTGCGTATCCACGGACCGCTCGGCAGTTTTTACCTGCAGGAATCCGACAAACCCGCCATCCTGCTCGCGGGCGGCACCGGCTACGCGCCGATGAAAAGCATCCTCAGCCACGCCCTGCACAACGCCGAGGGCCGGCATTTCATTCTTTACTGGGGGGCGCGTACCCGCGCTGACCTGTATCAGGCCGAAGGCCCGCAGCAATGGGCGCAGCAATTTCCGCGCTTCGATTTCATCCCCGTACTGTCAGAACCCAAGGCCGATGACGCCTGGAACGGTCGCACCGGACTTGTGCACGAGGCCGCGCTCGCCGATTTTGCGGACCTGTCCGGCGTAGAGGTCTATGCCTGCGGCGCCCCGGCCATGATCAATGCCGCGCGGCGTGATTTCACGGCGCACGGCCTGCCCGAAGACGCGTTTTACGCCGACAGCTTTAATTTCCAGAGCTA
>VGVU01000042.1 GCA_016873905.1 Betaproteobacteria bacterium
ATGCCCGCCATCGGCTTCAAGTTCACGACCATGGAGCTGTTCTGGCTGGCCGCCATTCCCGGCCTGGCTTCCGGCATCCTGCGCCTGATCCATTCCAACTTCATTCCCGTATTGGGGACCCGACCGGTGGTGAGCATCGCCACCATCATCAAGATCATCCCGATGATCTGGCTGGGCTTTGCCATCCAGGATCTGAATACCTCCTGGGAAACCTTCATGATCATCGGTTTCCTGTGTGGTATGGGCGGCGGCGACTTCTCGTCCTTCATGCCCTCCACCAGCATCTTCTTCCCGAAGCGGCTGCAGGGTCTGGCCCTGGGCATCCAGGCGGGCCTGGGCAACTTCGGCGTGTCCATCGTGCAGTTCGTGGCCCCGTGGATCATCGGCTTTGTCGCCATTGGCAGCATTGCTGGCGGCCCCCAGGTGTTCACCAAGGGTGAGCCGGTGAAGGGCGCCATCGAGGTGGTCAAGAACAAGGAAACCAAGCTGGTCACCGATGTCATCGTCAAGAAACCCGAATTGCAAGGGGTCATTGAGGTGGTGAAGGACGAGTCCGGCAAGCTGAAGAATGTCGTCTTCCATGAGAACGATGCCTTCAAGGCCATCAAGCAGGAGGTGACGAAGGACGCCAACGGCGTGATCACCGAAGTCACACCCACCAAGGGCGTGAAGCTGGATGTGGTGCGCAACCCGGCCGGCGAGATCACCGATGTGACCTTCAAGAATGTCGCCAAAAAGGCGATGTGGCTGCAGAACGCTGCCTTCATCTGGGTGCCGTTCCTGGTGGTCGCCTTCATCCTCAGCGTGCTGTTCCTGCGCAGCATCCAGCTACCGTCGCGCGGCTTCAAGGGCCAGTTCGAGATCCTGAGTTCGAGGAACCGGGCGCGCACCCACACCTGGAACTGCACGATGACCTATATCACATCGTTCGGCTCGTTCTCGGGTTTTGCCGCGGCCTTCCCGATCATGATCAAGACCCTGTACGGCGGCTTCGAGGGTGCGCCTGATCCTCTGGCCTACGCCTTCCTCGGCCCCCTGATCGGCGGCGCGGTACGCGTGATCACCGGTGGCATCTTCGACAAGATCGGCGGCAGCAAGGGTATGTACTGGACCACGCTCGGCCAGATCGGCGGCGTCCTGTTCCTGGTCATGAGCGGCGCGCTGACGCCCTCCGGCGTAGAACAGTTCCCGCTGTTCCTCTATGGCATGTTGTGGATCTTCCTCATGTCCGGGACCAACAACGCGGCGACCTTCCGCCAGTACCCCATCGTCTTCGCCTACTCGCCCGCCAAGGGCGCGCAGATGCTGGGCTGGACCGGTGCCTGGGCGGCCTTCGGACCTTTCGTGTTCACCTCGCTGATCGGCATGTCCATCGAGAAGACCGGCAACGCAGAACTGTTCTTCATGGGTGTCGCGATCTTCTATGCCTACACCTGGCTGATCAACTACTGGTACTACACCCGCAAGGGCGCCGAGCGCTTCGACTACGGCAACAGCGGCGGCACCTGGTGGGACAAGCTGACGGATGGCGAGAAGGAACGCATGCGCGCCATCGACCTGGGCAAGGCCTAAGTCAGGCGGATCGGACAGGGCATCGACCATGAACCAAGCGGATCTGTTGATCAACCTTTTGGGCTGCGCCTATGGCGTGGTGTTGATCGCCGCGATGTTCCTGCGTACCCCGCTCACCGAGGCGATGCGCATCGACGCCCTGTTCGTCCCGAATTACTCGGAAAAAACCCGGCCTATAAATCTGTTGGCAGGGGTGCTCGTGGCGGGCTATGCCGCCTGGTCCCTGCTAACACAACTACCCTGATATGGAGCATAAACAATGAGTCACTTTCTCGACCGACTAACCTACTTCACTCACCCAAAAGAGAGTTTCTCTGACGGCCATGGCGTCAAAACCATCGAAGACCGCCAGTGGGAGGATTCCTATCGCAACCGCTGGCGTCACGACAAGGTGGTGCGTTCCACCCACGGCGTGAACTGCACCGGCGGCTGTTCCTGGAAGATCTTCGTGAAGAATGGCCTGGTGTCGTTCGAAATGCAGCAGACCGACTACCCGCGCACCCGCGACGACATGCCTAACCACGAGCCGCGCGGCTGCCAGCGGGGTGCGTCGTTCTCCTGGTACCTGTATTCACCGCACCGTATCAAGCATCCGATGATTCGCGGCCGCCTGCTGGACCTGTATCGTGCCGAAAAGAAGTCCGGGAAGGATCCGGTAGAGGCCTGGGCCGCCATTCAGGCCGATACCGCCAAGCGCGACAAATATGTGAAGGTGCGTGGTCTGGGCGGTTTCGTGCGCACCTCCTGGGATGAGGTGCTGGAGATCACCGCTGCCGCCAATATTCACACCATCCAGAAATGGGGCCCGGACCGCATCTACGGTTTCTCCCCCATCCCGGCCATGTCGATGATTTCGTATGCAGCCGGCTCCCGTTATCTATCGCTCATCGGCGCTGCCTGCGGTTCCTTCTACGACTGGTATTGCGACCTGCCCATCGGCAGCCCGCAAACCTGGGGCGAGCAGACCGATGTGCCGGAATCGGCCGATTGGTACAACTCCACCTACATCATCATCGCCGGGGCCAACCTGCCGATGACCCGCACGCCAGACGCCCACTTTGCCATCGAGACCCGCTACAAAGGCACCAAGATCGTGTCCATGTCGCCGGATTATGCCGAGTTCTGCAAGTTCGCCGACCTGTGGATGCCCATCCGTCAGGGCACGGATTCGGCCGCCTTCATGGCCATGGCGCATGTGGCCCTCAAGGAGTTCTATATCCAGAAGCAGGACCCCTATTTCCAGGAATACGCCCGCAAATACACCGACCTGCCGATGCAGGTAATGCTGCGCCCGCACGACAACGGCTATGTCAGCGACCGCAACCTGCGCGCCTCGGACTTTTCCGGCAACCTGAACGAGAGCAACAACCCCGAGTGGAAGACCATCGGCTTCGACGAGAGCAGCGGCCAGTTCGTGGCACCCAACGGCTCGATCGGATTCCGCTGGGGCGAAGAAGGTAAATGGAACCTTCTGGAACGATCCGCTGGCACCGACACCCATCTGGAGTTGACAGCTCAGGGCAAGGCCGGCACCGAGGTTGTATCCGTCGGCTTCCCTCATTTTGCCCATGGCGAACCTGACCTGTTGTTCCGCAATGTGCCTGCTCGCCGCGTGAAGCTGGCGGACGGCAGCGAGGCCCTGGTAGCCTCCGTGTTCGACCTGCTGGTGTCCCAGTATGGTGTTGATCGCGGCCTGGGTGGCCCCAATGTGGCCAGTTCCTACGACGACGCCAGCTGCGCCTACACCCCGGCCTGGGCCGAAAAGGTCACCGGCGTGAAGCGCGCCGACATCGAGCGCACCGGCCGTGAATTCGCCGACAACGCCTCCAAGACCAAGGGCAAGTCGATGGTCATCATGGGCGCGGCCATCAACCACTGGTACCACCACGACCAGTCCTACCGCTCGATCATGAACCTCTTGCACCTGTGCGGTTGCGTGGGGCAGTCGGGCGGCGGTTGGGCCCACTATGTGGGTCAGGAAAAACTGCGCCCGCAGGCCGGTTGGGCGCCCATCGCCTTCGGTCTCGACTGGCACCGTCCGCCGCGCCACCAGAACTCCACCTCGTACTGGTATTTCCACACCGATCAGTGGCGTTACGAGACGGTCAAGCCCGACCAGCTGCTATCGCCCGCCGGGAAAGGTCGCAACAAGGGCTACAGCCTGGCTGACTACAATGTGGTCTCCACCCGTTTGGGCTGGCTGCCTTCCAACCCCCATTTCAACAAGAACCCGCTCGAACTGGCGACCGATGCGGCCAAGGCCGGCGCCACCGACGAGGCCAGCGTTGCTCAATATGTTGCCGGGCAACTCAAGTCTGGCGCGTTGGATATGGCCTTTGCCGACCCGGATAACCCCATCAACTGGCCGCGCAACCTCATCGTCTGGCGCGGCAACCTGATCGGCACCTCCGCCAAGGGCCACGAGTATTTCTTGAAGCACCTCCTGGGCGCGCAGAACGGCGTGCTGCAGGAAGGCGGCGTGGGTAACGATTGCAAGGAGGTGAACTGGATTGACGAGGCCCCGGCCGGCAAGCTCGACCTGATGGTGGACATCAACTTCCGCCTCAACTCCACGGGTGCCTACGCCGACATCATCCTGCCCACCGCCACTTGGTACGAGAAGCACGACCTCAACACCACGGATATGCACCCCTTCATCCACCCCCTGGCCGAAGCGGTCTCACCGGGTTGGGAATCCAAGTCCGACTGGCAAATCTTTAAGGCGCTGGCGAAGAAATTCTCGTCCTTGGCCGGCAAGCACCTGGGCGTCCGTAAGGATGTGGTGTCGCTGCCGATGCAACACGACTCCCCGTTCGAACTCGCCCAGCCCTTTGGCGAGGTCAAGGACTGGAAGCGGGGCGACTGCGACCCGATCCCCGGCAAGACCATGCCCATCATCAAGGTCGTGGAACGCGACTACGCACAGACCTATAGCAAGTTCATCGGTCTCGGCCCGTTGATGACAAAGATTGGTAACAATATCAAGGGGATAGACTGGAATACAGAACAAGAATATAAAGAACTGGCCAGCCTCAACCGCACGGTCACCGAGCCGGGTGTGTCCTTCGGGATGCCCAGCCTGGAAGAAGATATCGCGGTGTGCGACTCGGTCATGCGCATGGCGCCGGAGACGAACGGCGAGGTGGCGCATAAGTCGTGGACGGCGCTCTCCAAGAAGACCGGCCTTGACCATCACCACCTCTACGAAGGTCGCCACGAGGACAAGATCACCTTCCGCGATATCCAGGCCCAGCCGCGCAAGATCATCACCGCGCCCACCTGGTCCGGCATCGAATCGGAGAAGGTGTCCTACACCGCCGGCTACACCAATATCCACGAGCACATCCCCTTCCGCACCCTGACCGGCCGCGCCCACTTCTATCAGGATCACGAGTGGATGCTGGACTTCGGCGAGGGCTTCTGCTGCTTCCGCCCGCCGGTGGATATGCAGGAACACAAGAAGGTGCCCGCCTCCGTCACCAGCGGCCCGCATCTGGTGCTGTCGTGGATCACCCCGCACTCCAAGTGGGGCATCCACTCCAGCTATCAGGACAACCTGCGCATGCTCAACCTGTTCCGCGGCGGCCCCTACTTCTGGATTTCGGAAGAAGACGCCAAATCGGTTGGTATCGCCGACAACGACTGGGTCGAGGCAGTCAACGCCAACGGTGCGACGGTGGCTCGGGCCGTGGTCTCCCAGCGGGTGCCGCGCGGCATGGCGCTGATGTACCACGCCCAGGAGAAGAATGTGAATGTCCCCGGCAGTCCCACCACCGGCAAGCGTGGCGGCATCCTCAACTCGGTCACCCGTGTTGTGGTCAAGCCCACCCACATGATCGGCGGTTATGCACAACTGTCGTACAGCTTCAACTACTACGGTCCGGTCGGCTCCAACCGCGACGAGGTGGTGGTGGTGCGCAAGATCGCCGACCAGGATGTGGATTGGCTGGAACGGCCACTCACCCCGGCGCGTGAGGCGCAACGCAACCCCGTTGGTATCGGCACCAAATAACCCTTATCCAGGAGTCAACAATGAAAGTCAGAGCTCAATTCGCATTCGTCTTTAACCTGGACAAATGCATCGGCTGCCATACCTGCTCGGTCACCTGCAAGAATGTATGGACCAACCGCAAGGGCGCCGAGTACATGTGGTTCAACAATGTCGAGTCCAAGCCCGGCATTGGCTATCCCAAACAATGGGAAAACCAGAAGATCTGGAAAGGTGGCTGGGAACTGAAGAACGGCAAACTTCAGCTCAAATCCGGCACCAAGGTGGACCGCCTGCTGAACATCTTCGCCAATCCGGACATGCCCGAGATTGACGACTATTACGAGCCGTTCACCTTCGATTACGCGCATCTGCAAAATGCGCCGTTGTCCGAGGCCGCCCCCACGGCCCGCCCCGTCTCGCAGATCACCGGCGAGAAAATGGACAAGGTCACCTGGGGACCGAACTGGGAAGACGATCTCGCGGGCGAGTTTGAAAAGCGCGCTCGCGACACCAACATGGCGACGCTTGAAAAAGAGATCTACAAGCAGTTCGAGAACACCTTCCACATGTACCTGCCGCGTATCTGCAACCACTGCATCAACCCGGCGTGTGTGGCAGCCTGTCCCTCTGGCTCGATCTACAAGCGCGAGGAAGACGGCATTGTGCTGGTGGACCAGGACAAGTGCCGCGGCTGGCGGATGTGCGTCAGTTCCTGCCCCTACAAGAAGGTGTTCTACAACTGGGAATCGGGCAAGGCCGAGAAGTGCATCGGCTGCTACCCGCGCGTGGAATCCGGCATGCCGACGGTGTGTTCCGAGTCCTGCGTGGGCCGCATCCGCTACAACGGCATCATGCTCTATGACGCCGACCGCATCGAAGAGCTGGCCTCCACCGAGAATCCGCAAGACCTGTACGAAGCGCATCGCCGCATCTTCCTCGACCCGAACGACCCGGAAGTGATCGAGCAGGCCCGCATCGACGGCGTACCGGAAGACTGGATTGAGGCCGCGCGCAAATCGCCGATCTGGAAGATGGCCATGGACTGGCGGATCGCCTTCCCCATGCATCCCGAGTTCCGTACCCTGCCCATGGTCTGGTATGTACCGCCGCTCTCGCCGGTGCAGTCCGCCATTGACCAGGGCCGTTTGCCGACCGAGGCCGACGGCTGCATCCCCAAGGCCGAGGCCCTGCGGATGCCGGTCAAATATCTGGCCAACCTGCTCACCGCCGGCAAGGAATCTCCCATCGTTGCGGCATTGAACCGCATGATCGCCATGCGTTCCTACATGCGCTCTATCCATGTTGAGGGCACGCCCAACACCGCCGTGCTTGAGGCTGTAGGCATCACCGAGGAGATTGCCAAGGATATGTACCGCTATATGGCCATTGCCAATCACGAAGACCGTTTCGTCATTCCCACCGGCCACGCCGAGGTCAGTCTGGAAGACTTCTACGCCTTCCAGGGCCAGAACGGCTTTACCTTCGGAAACGATTCTTCGCCGGGTATTTCGCCCAACTCCCTCTTCCCGGAGCGGCGTCGTGAGACGGTGGAATCGCTGGCAGAAGCCCCGTTGGTCGATATGCGCAAACGCTAAGGAGAACACGCTCATGTATTACAAACTTCTTTCC
This sequence comes from Betaproteobacteria bacterium, assembly GCA_016873905.1. Classification (GTDB taxonomy): domain Bacteria; phylum Pseudomonadota; class Gammaproteobacteria; order Burkholderiales; family Thiobacillaceae; genus QYQG01. The sequence continues at coordinate 7,193 of VGVU01000042.1, forward strand.
GCACTGCTCTCTTACCCGGACGAGGCCTTGGTCGAGGCAATTCCCAGCCTCAACGAAATGTTGCGCTCAGGACTCGAGGCCAGCGAGGCCATCGTCATTGGCAACTTCCTGCGTGATCTGACCAGTCAAGATCTGACCGATGCGCAAGGTCGCTATGTGCAAACCTTCGATATGACGCCGGAGCATGCTCTGCATCTGACCCACCACTTGTTCGGCGATGACAAGAACCGTGGGCCGGCGCTGATCGACCTGTCCGAGCATTACCGAGGCTACGGGCTGGCCATCGCCTCAAACGATGGCGACCCCAACGAGCTACCCGACCACCTGCCGCTGATGCTGGAGTTCTGCGCGCAACTGCAGGAGGAAGAAGCCATCGCATTCCTGTCGCAATGGACCAAGGTACTGGGGCAACTGGCCAGCAACCTGGAGGCATCGAACAGCACTTATGCCCCGCTCATTCGTCTTATTGAACGACGCAGCCGCCCGTTACAGGCCGCTGCCTGAGGAGAGTAATCACCATGGATATGCATCAAATCATCTTCGGGGTTTATCCCTACATCGCCCTGGTTACCTTTATTCTGGGTAGCTGGATTCGTTTTGACCACGAGCAATACACCTGGAAAAGCGATTCCAGCCAGTTGTTGTCCAAGACATACATGCGCTTTGCCAGCAATGTGTTCCATATCGGCATCCTGGGTATCTTCTTCGGCCATCTGGTCGGTATGCTCACCCCTCACTCGGTGTTCCTCGCCATGGGCATTTCCGACGCGGCCCACCAGGGCATCGCCATCTTCGCCGGCGGTATCTTCGGCCTGATGGTCATCCTTGGTGGTGTCATCCTCTGGTTGCGGCGCCTGTTCAACAAGCGAGTCCGCGCCGCCAGCCGCTGGATGGACATCAACATCCTGGGCTGGCTGATCCTGACGGCCTGCGTCGGCTTCTCCACCATCTTCTGGTCCGTCGGCCATGCCGAGCACAAAGACTTCACCGTCATGATTCGCCTGACCGAGTATGTACAAAGCGTCGTCATGCTGCAGGCCAATCCGGAGCTGATCCGTAACATCGACCCCGTGTACAAACTGCACATGTTCTTCGGCCTCTCCGTGTTCCTGTTCTTCCCCTTCACCCGCCTTGTACACATCTGGAGCGCGCCAATCGGCTACCTGTTCCGCGCCTACCAGATCGTCCGCGCCAAACGGGTGTAATCCTTTCGCCGCAGCAGCCTGACCCCGTCAAACCTCTCAATCGCTTCCATCCCAAAGAGAGAGGTGGCCGCTGCGGCTTTTTATGGGTACTTTAAGCATGGAAAAGAAAATGTTGGGCATGCCCAAGGTTCATTACCGCGAAGATGCCATCAATACTGCAAATCCCTACGCCATCTACACCAAGGAGGTCCTCGTTGATGGCGAAAAGATACTGACCGATCCAGAGGGCTACATCCTCAATATGGACGAATGGAGTGAAGGCTTTGCCATCGCCCAGGCCGCCGTTGAGGGACTGACACTTACCGATGAGCACTGGGATGTGATTTATTTCATCCGCCACTATTACGACGAGCGCAGCATTCAGGCCCAGGTGCGCGACATGATTCGTCACTTCCGGGAAGCTTGGGGCCCGGAACACGGCAACAACCACTATCTGCATGACTTGTTCCCCATGGGCGGCCCGCAAAAACAAGGCAACCGTGTCGCGGGAATTCGCAAGACCAAGGGCGAACACTGACCCCCACCTGCTTCTGGCTGGAATTTGCCTGTACGATCCGTTCATACTGGCGTCCATCCTCATCAGAACATGATCGTTTCTACCCCCTTGCGGGCCATCCATATCGGCCCGATTGCCGAGTTGGGCCCTGATCGCCAGCCCAGCGCCATCGCCAAACACCCGGTCACGGGCCGCATCGAAATCACTCCGCTGGGATTGGCCGGCGATTTTCAGGCCGATCGTGCGCATCACGGTGGACCTGACAAGTCCTTGCACCATTACCCCGCCGAGCATTACGCGGCCTGGAAGGCTGAACTGCCAGACCGATCCGCGCTGTTTCAACCCGGTGGCTTTGGCGAAAACCTATCCACGCTCGGAATCTGCGAAAACGATGTCTGTCTGGGCGATCAGTTCCGCCTCGGGACCGCGCTGATCCAGGTTTCCCAGGGGCGACAACCCTGTACCAAGCTCAATCAGCGTTTTGCGACCCCGGACATGCTCGAACGCGTCCTTGGCAACGGTCGGACCGGCTGGTATTACCGGATCCTGGAGCCTGGCGAGACGCGGGTCGGCGACACCCTGACCCTTCTCGAACGCCCCCTGCCCGACTGGACACTCACCCGTCTGTGGCAGGTGTTATTTGGAATCGAGAAAAACCTTGACGACCTCGCCTGGCTAAGTCGAAACCCCCTTCTGGCCGCCAGTTGGCGCGAACGGGCCGCACGGCGCATAAACGCATAGGATCTGTCGGCCAACGGCGGCCGACGGCGGCTTCCGGTCATATCCGCGCCGAACCCGATCCCGTAAAATCGGCCGCCATGACGCACTCAACGCCCCTCGCCGCCGCTCTCGAACTCCTGGCCCCGGCCAAAAACGCCGATTTCGGCATGGCGGCCATCGACCACGGTGCCGATGCCGTGTACATCGGCGGCCCGTCGTTCGGGGCCCGGGCGGCCGCCGGCAACACCGTCGCCGACATTGAACGGCTGGCGCGCCACGCCCACACCTACCACGCCCAGGTCTTTGTCGCCCTCAACACCATTCTGCGCGATGACGAACTGGAACCCGCGCGGCAACTCGCCTGGGATTGCTATCACGCTGGGGCCGATGCGCTGATTGTGCAGGACATGGGCCTGCTGGAGATGGACCTGCCGCCCATTGAGCTCCATGCCAGCACGCAGACCGATAACCGCCATCTGAACAAGGTCCGTTTTCTGGAGCAGGTCGGCTTTTCGCAGATTGTCCTGGCGCGTGAACTGAGCCTGAAACAGATCCGCGCCATTGCCGCCGAGACCTCCGCAACGCTGGAGTTTTTCGTACACGGCGCCCTCTGTGTGGCCTTCTCCGGGCAATGCCACATCAGCCACGCCCACACCGGGCGCAGTGCCAACCGGGGAGAATGTTCGCAGGCCTGCCGCCTGCCGTATTCACTCAGCGATACCGACGGCCACCTCATCACCCAGAACCAGCATCTCCTGTCGATGAAGGACAACGACCAGAGCGCCAACCTGGCCGCGTTGGCCGAGGCCGGGATCCGCTCGTTCAAGATCGAGGGGCGCTACAAGGATCTGGGTTATGTGAAAAATGTGACGGCCCATTATCGCCAGCAACTCGACCGGATCATCGACGCCGACCCGCGTTACTGCGCCGCCGCGCAGGGCCGCTGCACCTACACCTTCACGCCGCGTCCGGAAAAGACCTTCAACCGGGGCACGACCGACTATTTCGTCAACGAGCGCCATCACGGCATCGAGGCCTTCGAGACCCCAAAATTCAGTGGCGAGGCCATCGGCCGGGTGCTCAAGGTTGATGCGGCACGGCGTAACTTCACGGTCGAGGCCTTTGAGCCCATCCACAACGGCGATGGCCTGACCTGGTACACGCCCAAGGGCGAACTGGCCGGCCTGCGCGTCAACCGCGCCGAAGGCCAGACGCTGTTTGCTGCCGAGGACCTGCCCGCGGATCTGGTGCCGGGCACCGCCCTGTTCCGCAACCACGATCAGGCCTTTGTGCGCGCCCTGGAGCGGCC
>VGVU01000043.1 GCA_016873905.1 Betaproteobacteria bacterium
GATACCAAGGCCGATTCAATCTCCATGGTGCCCAGGCGATGGCCCGACACATTCAGCACATCGTCGATACGACCCATGATGGTGAAATAGCCGGTCTGAGGATCGCGAACCGAACCGTCGCCAGCCAGGTACAGGCGACCGCCCAATTCCTCGGGGTAATACGACTTTGTGAAACGCTCCGGGTCACCCCAGATGGTGCGAATCATTGACGGCCACGGCTTCTTGATGACCAGAAAACCGCCCTGGCCCCACGCCACATCATGGCCAGCCTCGTCCACGATCTCGGCCATGATGCCCGGGAAGGGCAGCGTGCAGGAACCCGGCACCGTGGGCGTAGCCCCCGGCATGGGGGTAATCATGTGGCCGCCGGTCTCGGTCTGCCACCAGGTATCCACAATCGGGCAACGGCCACCGCCAACCTGTTCGTGATACCACATCCAGGCCTCTGGATTGATCGGCTCACCCACCGTGCCCAACAGGCGCAGGCTGGACAGATTGAACTTGCCGGGATGACACTCGGGATAGCCTTCGCCCAGCTTGATCAGGGCGCGAATAGCCGTCGGCGCCGTGTAAAAAATACTGACCTTGTGTGCCGCGATCATGCGCCAGAAGCGGCCCGCATCCGGATAGGTCGGGACGCCTTCGAAAACCACCTCCGTCCCGCCGCAGGCCAGCGGCCCATAGGCCACATAGGTATGCCCCGTGACCCAGCCGATATCCGCCGTGCACCAGAACACATCGTCCGGCTTGAGATCGAAGGTCCACTTCATGGTCAGCACCGCCTGCAACAAGTACCCCGCCGTGGAGTGCTGCACGCCCTTGGGCTTGCCGGTGGAGCCCGAGGTGTAGAGCAGGAACAGGGGATGCTCGGCCTCGACCCATTCCGGTTCACAGGTCTCTGACTGCTCCGCCACCACCTCGTGCCACCACAGGTCACGACCAGCGACCATGGCGCAAGCCCCCCCGGTGCGCTGATAGACGATGACCCGCGTGATGGTCTCGCAACCGGCCATGGCCAGAGCCTCATCCACCGCCGGTTTAAGCGGAATGTTCTTGCCGCCGCGCGACTGTTCGTCGGCGGTGATAACCATCACTGCACGAGCATCTTCGATGCGGTCTTTCAGAGACTGCGCAGAAAAACCACCAAACACGACAGAATGGGTCGCGCCGATACGGGCACACGCCTGCATGGCGACCACCCCTTCAATCGACATCGGCAAATAGATGACCACACGGTCACCCTTCTTGACCCCCTGCGCCTTCAAGGCATTGGCGAATTTACCGACGCGCGCCAGCAGTTCCTTGTAAGTGACCCGGGTGACCTGGCCATCATCGGCCTCGAAATGGATCGCCACCTTGTCGCCCAGGCCCGCCTCAATATTTTTATCCAGACAGTTGTAAGAGACATTCAGGCGGCCATCCGAGAACCACTGATAGAACGGCGCATTCTTCTCATTCAGGATCTCAGTAAAGGGCTGCTTCCAGGCCAGATGTTCCCGGGCCAGGCGCGCCCAGTAGCCCTCGTAATCGACCTCTGCCTCGGCACAAAGGGCCCGATACGCCGCCATGCCAGAGATCGTCGCCTGATTGACGAAGGTCTCCGAGGGAGAAAAGATCCGCGTCTCATGCGCGACAGATTCGATATTTGACATAGGCTACGACTCCTCTACAGCATCCAAAAAAGGGCACTCCCCCCCGGGAAGGTGCAAAATAAGACAATTTCACCCGATTGACAATCACAACCCGTGAACGCCCCGTGACATTCATTAATCGCATTGATCGCGCCGCCCAACACTCTCGCTGGCTAACCGCCCGTTTAGCGGCCCACCCGGGTCTGCGCGAAAGCCTGACGGAGACGATTGAACAGCCCTTCAGCGCGGCTGAAATGGCCACCGCGCTGGAGGCCCATCTGGCGACACACGCTGACCTGGGCATCGCCTTGCGCCGACTCCGTGAGGCAGTCATGGCCCGGCTCGTGGTACGCGACATCAACGGCCTCGCGGATCTCACCGAGGTCACCGGCACCTGCACCGACCTCGCCGAACTCGCCGTCCAACGCGGCGTCACCCAGATCCACGCCGAACTGGCCGCCCTTCACGGCGAGCCGCTCGACAGCGACGGTCAGCCACAGCAACTGATGGTCATCGGCATGGGCAAACTGGGCGGACGGGAGCTCAATGTCTCGTCCGATATCGACCTCATCTTTGTTTACCCCGAGGGCGGCGAGACGGCCGGGCCGCGTCGTCTCGAAAACCACGAATTCTTCACCCGCCTGGGCAAGCGCCTGATCACCCTGATCGGCGAGGCAACCGCAGAGGGTTTCGTGTTTCGCGTGGACATGCGCCTGCGCCCCTATGGAGAGGGCGGCCCGCTGGTGAGCAGCCTCGCCATGCTGGAGGAATACTTTTACACCCAGGCGCGCGAATGGGAACGCTACGCCTGGATCAAGGGCCGGGTCCTGAACGGTGGGAAAACCGACGCCCTGGAGGCCCTGCGGCGCCCCTTCGTGTTCCGCAAATATTTTGACTACGGCGCCTTCGCCGCCATGCGCGACCTGCACGCACAGATCCGCCGCGAAGTCGTGCGCAAAGACCGCGCCGACAACATCAAGCTCGGGCCGGGCGGGATCCGCGAGATTGAATTCATCGCCCAGGTCCACCAGTTGGTACGCGGTGGGCGCGAACTGGCGTTGCAAGCGCGCCCCACCCGCCAGGTGCTTGACCTCCTACCCGGTGCCCAGTTGATGCCGCAGACCACGGTAGACCGGCTACAACAGAGTTATCGTTTCCTGCGTACCCTCGAGCACCACCTGCAATATCTGGATGATGCCCAGACCCAGGAACTTCCCACTCGCGACGAAGACCGCACACGCATCGCCGAGGGCCTGGGCTTTTCCGACTGGCCCGCGTTTTACGCCCATCTCGCTACGCTACGCGACGAGATTGCCGGCGAATTTGCCACCCTGTTCGGCACAGAAACCCAGAGCGAGGCGACCGATCATCCCCTGGACGGGCTTTGTGAGAGACCCGAGGCGGAGGCCCTCCAGTCCCTGGCCGAGCGCGGCTTTACCGATCCGGCGGCGAGCTACCGGCAACTCATCGCCTTGCGCACCAGCAGCCGCTACCACGCCCTGCCCGCCGCCAACCAACTGGCTGTGGACGCCCTCCTGCCCCACCTGATCTCAGCCGCCAGCGAATTCGCCAATGCCGACGACACCTTGTCACGCATGCTGACGCTGCTCGACAGCATTTGCCGCCGCGCGCCTTATCTGCGTCTCCTGAGCGAATACCCGAGCACGCTGATCCAGATCGCCCGCCTGTGCAGCAGCAGCCCCTGGGCGGCGCAATACCTGACTCGCCAGCCACACCTCCTCGACGAGCTGATCGACGCCCGTTTGCTCACAGACCCGATCAACTGGGCCGAGGCCCGGATCGGTCTGGAGGCCCAACTCGATGCCCTGGCCGGCGACACCGAGCGCGAAATGGATGCCTTGCGCCACTTCAAGCAAACCCAGACCCTACGCCTGCTGGCACTCGACCTGGCCGGCGAGCTGCAACTGGAGATCCTCTCCGACCGTCTCACCGAACTGGCTGATCTGTTACTCGACATTACGGTCGATCGCGTCTGGCGTGAATTGTCGCGCCGCCATTGTGAGGTCCCGGCCTTTGCCGTCATTGCCTATGGCAAGTTGGGCGGCAAGGAGCTCGGCTACGCCTCCGACCTTGATCTGGTCTTCCTGTATGACGATGCCCATCCGAATGCCCAGGACACCTATGCCCGCCTGGCCAAACGGCTCAGTGCCTGGATGTCGGCGGTCACCCCGGCGGGAATCCTCTACGAAACGGACCTGCGCCTGCGCCCTGACGGGGCCTCCGGCCTGCTGGTCAGCAGCGTGGCGGCCTACGCCGACTACCAACAGCATCAGGCCTGGACCTGGGAGCATCAGGCCCTCACCCGCGCCCGCTTCTGTTGTGGCGATCGCGCGATCGGCCAGCAATTCGAGGCCATCCGCGAGGCCATTCTCGCCCTGCCGCGCGATCCGGAGCGCTTGCGCACAGAGATCCTGGAAATGCGCCAGAAAATGCATGATGGCCATCCCAACCGCAGCCCGCTGTTTGACCTGAAACACGACCCCGGCGGCTTGGTCGATTGCGAGTTCGCCGTGCAATACCTGATTCTTGCCCACGCCGGGCAGCATCCAACCCTGCTGACCAACTGCGGCAATATTGCCCTGCTCGCCCGCGCCGCCGAGGCCGGCCTGTTGCCGATGGCCGTCGCCGGGCCCGCCGCCAACGCCTACCGCGAACTGCGCCGTTTACAGCACCAGGTCAAGTTGCAGGGTGCCGAAACGGCACGCATCCCGCGCGCCGATGTCGGCCCCCTCCCGGAGGCTGTACAGCGTCTATGGCAAACGGTCTTTGGCGGATAGATCTTTGGGGAACAGGGCGGCTGCGCTACAATCGGCGTTCAACCTTTATAGATTTCTGGAGTTTGCATCATGTCCATGGCCGACCGCGACGGCGTTATCTGGTACGACGGAAAAATGGTTCCCTGGCGCGAGGCCACCACCCATGTGCTGACCCATACGCTGCATTACGGCATGGGCGTATTCGAAGGTGTGCGTGCGTATGAGACCCCGGGCGGCCCGGCCATCTTCCGTCTGCAAGACCATACCGACCGCCTGTTCCGCTCGGCCCACATCCTTGGCATGAAGCTGCCCTTCTCCAAGGACGAGATCAATGCGGCGCAACTCGCCGTGGTGCGTGACAACGGCCTGAAGTCCGGCTATCTCCGGCCGATGGCCTTCTTTGGCCCCGAGGCAATGGGCATCTCCGCCAAGGCCCTGTCGGTGCATGTCATCGTGGCCGCCTGGCCGTGGGGCGCCTACATGGGCGCCGAGGCGCTGACCCAGGGCATCCGTGTCAAAACCTCGTCCTTCAGCCGCCACCATGTCAACATCACCATGTGCAAGGCCAAGGCCAACGGCAACTACATGAACTCCATCCTCGCCCACAAAGAGGCCGAGATGGATGGCTACCAGGAGGCGCTGCTCCTCGATGTGGACGGCTTTGTGGCCGAAGGTTCGGGTGAGAATTTCTTCCTGATCCGCAATGGCACGCTGTACACGCCGGACACCACCTCGGCCCTGGAAGGCATCACCCGCGACACCATCATCCAGTTGGCAGGCGAACTCGGCATCCCCGTCGTCGAAAAACGCATCACCCGCGACGAGGTGTATTGCGCCGATGAGGCCTTCTTCACCGGAACCGCCGCCGAGGTCACCCCGATTCGCGAACTCGACAACCGCACCATCGGCAGCGGTTCACGCGGGCCGATCACCGAGAGGCTGCAAGCGCTGTATTTTGATTGTGTTCAGGGCCGCTCCGCCACGCACGCCGGCTGGCTGTCCCCTGTGTAGGAAACCCCGCCATGTCCACCGAACACATCGTCACCGTTCAGGCTCACCAACTGCCACTGCATTGCCCTACGCCCGAGCAGGCCTTGTGGAACCAACACCCGCGCGTCTTCATCCGCCTGACCAACGGACAACCCACGCGTTGTCCCTATTGTGGAACCCAGTACCAACTCGCCGAGGGCGCCCCCTCGCCAGGCCATCACTAACGCTCGACACGGGAGGCCAGCATGACCCGAAACATCATCCCGATCACCCTGTTGGCACTTACCCTTACGGCGACGACCGCGCACGCCGAGGCATCGGCCAATGACCCGGCACAGGCCGCTCGCGTCCGGCAGGCACAACTGATGTCGGCCATGTTCGATCTGCGCAAATCGCGCCTTGGCTTTGAAGAAACCGTCACCGCCATTCGTCAATCCGCGGCCAAGAAGGGGTGGCGCGTCGGCCCCACGCAAGACGCCCAGGCCGACATGATCCGCGCCGGGATCAAAGACGCACCCCGCATCAAGGTGGTTCCCACCTGCCCACCGGAGGCCAACCAGCGCCTCGCTCATATCAGTCAAGTCTCAGGAAAACCCATCCCGCCCCTACCCTGCCGCGTCACCGTGCTGATCGACAAGGACGGTCAGGTTCAAGTGATCAAGATGAATACGGCCCACCTGGCCCGCGCCGCGAAGATTGACCAACTCGCCCGGGTCATGGGCGAGATCGCCGCCGAAGAAGAAGCGATGCTGAAGGGGATTGTGGAATAAAGCGGCCGTCAGGCGGCCGCATTTCCCTTAAGCCGTTTTTGAATAACGCGGACGGATAACGGCGCCCGGCGGGGCGATGTCCTGACGCAGGTAGTGGTCAAAACACATGGCGATATTGCGCAAGAAACGCCGGCCAAGATCGGTCACGCGCAACACGCCGTCGTCCAGGGTCAGCAAACCATCTGCCGCCTGCGCCCTGAGATCCGGCAACGCATCCGCGAAATAGTCCCAGCAATCAATTCCCCACGCCGCCGAAAAGGCCGCACCGTCGAGTTCCAGATCGCACATGACACGGGTGATCATGTCGCGGCGGATCTCGTCATCGCGGGTCAGACGCAGGCCGCGCTCAACACACAGACCGCCCTTCATCACCTCTTCTTCGTAAACCCGTAGCGTCTTTTCGTTCTGCACATAGGTGGTCTTGGTCTGGCTGATGCTTGAGGCGCCAAACGCGTAGATATCGCAATCCTTGTGCGTGGTATAGCCCTGAAAGTTGCGATACAGGGTCTTGGCCCGCTGCGCGACGACCATCTCGTCGGTGGGCTTGGCATAGTGGTCAAGGCCGATATTCACATACCCCGCCGCCGACAGGCGATCGTGGATCAGGTTCTGCAACGCAAGCCGGGTCGCAAAATCAGGCAGGTCGGACTCCGCGATCAGTTTCTGATGCTTCTTCATCCACGGCACATGGGCATAACCAAAGATGGCAAAACGATCCGGCGACCAATCGAGCACCGTATCCAGCGTCTGGGCAAAACTGGCCACATTCTGATGGGGCAGGCCGACGATCAGGTCCATGTTGATGCTGGTGAACCCCAATTCACGCGCCCAGCCATAGACCTCGGCGATCATCGCCGTCGGCTGCACCCGGTTGACCGCCGCCTGTACCTTGGGATCCAGGTCCTGCACCCCAAAGGAGAGACGGTTGAAGCCCGACTCGCGCAGGGCCACCAGATGCTCTCGCGTCAGTTCGCGCGGGTCCGCCTCGCAGCCCATCTCGGCATCCGGCGCAATCGTAAAACGCTGGCGGATGGCGGCCATCAGGCGGCGAATATCGTCCGGCTTGAGATAGGTCGGCGTACCGCCACCCCAGTGCAACTGGTGCACGCGCCGCGTCTTGTCCACCAACGCCGAGACGGTGTCCATCTCGCGCTCCAGACAATCGAGATAGGGTGCAACCCGCTCGTAATGCCCGGTCGCCACCATGTTGCAGCCACAGTAGTAGCACAGCGTGTCACAGAACGGGATATGGAAATACAGCGAGATGCCGCGCGTCAGATCCTGACTGGAGGCGATCTCAGCCCGCCATTCGGCCTCGCGGAAACCTTCGTGAAAATACGGGGCGGTCGGATACGAGGTATAGCGCGGGCCTGCCTTGCTGTATTTCTGGAGCAGAGAAGTAAGGTCGGACATGGTCTGTAATCAATGAGCGTTGGGATGATTCTAGCAGCATGCCATCCCTATCTGTACGCAAACGGCCTTGATCTCGCCAAACCCAGGGTACGAAAAGACTAAGCCTGGCGCAAAGAATTTCTTGCAATCAACAGAATATTGCCTATCATCAAGGCACCTCCCTGACCGTCGCAACGACGGTTTTTCCACGGCACCGTTCTTCGGTGCCGTTTTTTTGCCACTATAATCGGCGCATCCCTTCTGCGCTCCCGTGCCACTGGCCACCATGACAGCCCTTCCTTCCGAGATATTCAAGGCCTACGACATCCGTGGCATTGTCGGAAAAACGCTCACCTCAGGCATCGTTGAACAAATCGGCGCAGCGCTCGGCTCCGAGGCTCGGGCGCGGCAGCAATCTGCCATTGTCATTGGCCGCGACGGTCGCCTGTCCGGGCCAGAACTGGCAGCCGCACTGGCGCGCGGCATTCAGTCCGCCGGGGTCGATGTCATTGATGTCGGCTGCGTCGCCACGCCGATGACCTATTTCGCCGCCTTTGAGACCGGTGCCAATAGCGCGGTGATGGTCACCGGCAGTCACAATCCGCCCGATTACAACGGTCTGAAGATGGTGCTGGGGGGTGAGACACTCGCCTCCGAGGCCATCCAGAAGCTGCGCCAGCGCATCGAAAACCAAGATTTCACCCAAGGCAACGGCCACTACCGCGCCCACGACATCGCGCCGACTTACCATTCTCGTATCGTCGCTGACATTCGCCTGGCACGCCCGCTCAAGGTCATCGTCGATGCGGGGAACGGCGTGGCGGGTGCCTTCGCGCCGGCCCTCTACCGCGCCATGGGCTGCACGGTCGAGGAGCTGTTCTGCACCGTGGATGGCCATTTCCCAAACCATCACCCCGATCCCTCCGTCCCCAAGAACCTCGCCGACCTGATCGCCCGTCTCAAAGACAGCGATGCCGATATCGGCCTGGCGTTTGATGGCGACGGTGATCGCCTCGGCGTGGTCACTCGCAGCGGACAGATTATCTATCCCGACCGCCAGTTGATGCTGTACGCCGCCGACATGCTGGCGCGCAACCCCGGTGCCACGGTCATTTTCGATGTCAAATCGACGCGCAATCTGAGCGGCTGGATTCGCCAGCACGGTGGCGTGCCGTTGCTGTGGAAGACCGGCCACTCCCTGGTCAAGGCCAAGATGAAGGAAACCGGCGCCCTGCTGGCGGGCGAAATGAGCGGCCATGTCTTTTTCAAGGAACGCTGGTACGGCTTTGACGATGGCCTCTACACCGGCGCTCGTCTGCTCGAGATTCTCTCCAAGGCCGACGACATTGACGCCGTGTTCGCCGCCTTGCCCGACAGCGTCAGCACCCCCGAACTGAATGTCAAAATGAACGAGGGCGAACCGCATCGCCTGATCGCGCATTTACAGCAAAGTGCGGTCTTTCCTGATGCCGAGCGTATCATCGACATCGACGGATTGCGTGTGGAATATGCCGACGGCTTTGGCCTGATGCGCGCATCGAACACCACACCCGTCATTGTCATCCGCTTTGAGGCCGACAATGCGACCGCCTTGCAACGGATCCAGAACACCTTCCGCCGGTTGCTGCTGGCTACCGCGCCGCACCTGCAACTGCCCTTTTAACTTTTTATCGTCAAGAGCCATTCTCCGGAGCCCTACATGAATACACCCCGCGTCGGTTTGATCATGGGCAGCAACAGCGATTGGGACACCATGCAACGGGCTGCCGAGATCCTGCAAAACCTTGGCATCGCCTTTGAGAAACGCGTGGTCTCGGCCCACCGCACGCCGGATTTACTGTTCGATTACGCCGCGACGGCCGCCGCACGCGGTCTGAAATGCATCATCGCCGGGGCCGGCGGTGCGGCCCATCTGCCGGGCATGGTCGCGGCCAAGACGCATCTGCCGGTGCTCGGGGTGCCGGTGCAATCGCGGGCGCTGAAGGGCATGGATTCGCTGCTCTCCATCGTGCAAATGCCCAAAGGCATTCCGGTCGCGGCCTTCGCGATTGGCGAAGCCGGAGCCGCCAATGCCGCCCTCTTCGCCGCCGCCTTGTTGGCCAATGAGGATGCCGAGATCCGCGCCAAACTGCTCGCCTTCCGCCAGCAGCAAACCGACACCGTGTTGGCCATGGAGTTGCCCGACTGATGCGCACACCCGCTTTACCTGCCTTGTTACCGGGTGCCACGCTCGGCATGCTGGGAGGTGGCCAGCTTGGCCGCATGTTCACGCTTGCCGCGCGCGTCATGGGTTATCGCGTTGTCGTGCTGGATCCGGATCCGGATAGCCCCGCCGGGCAACTCGCCGACATCCACCTCAAAGGCGCTTACGACGATGCGGTGACCTTGCTGCACATGGGTCAGTTGTGCGACGCGATCAGCACCGAGTGGGAAAATGTTCCCGCCCTCACGCTGGAAATTCTTGCCAAACATTGCCGCGTGCATCCGTCGCCCGCCGCCGTCGCCGTGGCTCAGGATCGCTTGCTGGAAAAAACCCGCGCTCGCGAATGTGGCCTGACCACCGCGCCGTTTGCCAACATCGAAGATCAAAGCGACCTCGTCAGCGCATGGGGGCAGATCGGCGGCCCCGCCCTGTTGAAGACCCGCCGCCTGGGTTATGACGGCAAGGGTCAGGTGCTGATCGGCAATCTTGACGATCTGGTCAGCGCCTATGCCCGGCTTGGAAATGTGCCTTGTCTGCTGGAGGGATTCCTGCCGCTCGCTCAAGAGGTATCGGTCGTTCTGGCGCGCGGTGCCGATGGCGAAATCGCCTTTTACCCGCTCGCCGAAAACCGTCACCTGCGCGGCATTCTCGACATTAGCGCGGTACCTGCCCGGGTCCCCGATGCCCTCGTTACGCAAGCCTGCAACCTGGCCGCCAGTCTCGCGCATGGACTGGACTATGTCGGCGTCCTCGCCGTCGAGTTTTTCGTGCTCAAAGATGGGCAACTGGTGTTCAATGAAATGGCCCCGCGTCCGCACAACAGCGGCCATTACACGCTGGATGCCTGCGTCACCGACCAGTTCCAGCAACAGGTACGCGCCCTGGCTGGCCTGCCGCTGGGCGATCCGCGCCTGGTCTCGCCCTGCGTGATGGTCAATCTGCTCGGCGACATCTGGCAGCCCGAACCGCGCTGGGATCGTTTACTCAAGCATCCCGGCGTACAACTGCATCTGTATGGAAAACGCGAGGCCCGCCCCGGACGCAAGATGGGGCACTACAC
>VGVU01000044.1 GCA_016873905.1 Betaproteobacteria bacterium
CCACGGCCAGCGTGTTGACGCCGATGGTGCCCGTAGCGCCGAGGATGGTGAGAGTTTGCGGGGTCATGAAACGGTCAGAGGATGAGCCTTAGCGGGTGAACCAATGCCAAAGCAGTGCAGCGACGGGCAGGGTGGAAATCAGGCTATCCAGGCGGTCGAGCACGCCACCATGGCCAGGCAGGATCGTGCCGCTGTCCTTGACTCCCGCCTGACGCTTGATCCAGGACTCAAACAGGTCGCCGACGATGGACAGAATCAGGAGCAGCCAGAAAAAGCCCAGACCCCGCGGCAGGCAGTTGATGCCGCACAGTGGCCACCAGGGATAGAGGGCCAGCCCGTAGAGCGTGACCCCGACCGCCGCACCGAGCGCACCCTCGAGGGTTTTGCCCGGGCTGATGGCCGGAGCGAGCTTGTGCTTGCCGAATTTGCGACCGGTGAAATAGGCCGCCGAATCGGCGATGGCAATGGCCCCGATGATCGCCAGGATGAGGTTGGGATGAATGGCGCGCAGATTGACCAAGGCGAGCCAAAAGGAGGGCAGCAGCAGCAGACCCAAGGGGAGCAGGCGGGCGGAGGTTGAGGCCCAGCCACGCGATAGCCAGATCGGCGCGATCAACCACCAGAACAGCGCGGCCGGCAAAAACAGCCACAGTGGATTGAGCGACAGGCTCGCCAACCCGACGCTGATTGCACCGACCCCCAAGGTAAAGATGGCGCGCTGGGGATGATTGAGCGGCTGTCCGGCGCCGTGTGCGAGGCTCGACCATTCCCACGCCGCCAGCAGCGTGACGATCAGGGTCAATATCGCCCAGACCGGTGCCGTCGCCAGATAGAGTGCGGCGATGACGGCGCCGATCAGCACGGCAGCGGTCATGAGTCGCAGTTGCAGGTTGGATCGCCCTGAACCGCTAGGCGTGGGTTTGTTCGCTGGTGCGGCCAAAGCGGCGCTCCCGGTGTTGGTAAGAGGTAATCGCAGCGGCCAGCGCCTCGGCATTGAAGTCAGGCCAGTAGAGGTCGGTGAAATACAGCTCGGTATAGGCCAGCTGCCACAGCATGAAATTGCTGATGCGCTGCTCGCCGCCGGTGCGGATGAACAGATCGGGTTCCGGGATGTCGCCCAGCGACAGGTATTCGGTCAGGCCGGCCTCGTCAAGGGTGGTCGCTTCGGGGTTGGCGGCGCGCCAGCGGTTGACGGCGTTGAGGATGTCCCAGCGGCCGCCATAGTTGGCAGCGATGGTCAGCGTCAGCCGGTTGCAGGCCGCTGTGCGCACCTCGGCGGCGGTCACCAATTCCTGGATGCGGGGCGAGAAACGCGACAGGTCGCCAACAACATTGAGGCGCACGCCGTTCTGGATCAGCCGATCAACCTCATTCTCCAGGGCCTCGACGAACAATTCCATCAGGCGGGAGACCTCGGCCTCGGGGCGACGCCAGTTTTCTGAGCTGAAGGCGAACAGGGTGAGATAAGCGACGCCCTGGTCTGCGCAGGCCTTGACGATATCGCGGACCCGCTTGACCCCCACCGCATGGCCCGCCACGCGCGGCAGCAGGCGTTTTTTGGCCCAGCGGCCGTTGCCGTCCATGATGATGGCAATGTGTTGCGGGACAGTGGCGACCTCGGGGATCGCCTGAGTGGGGCTGATAAGCTTGCGCAGCATGGGTGAATTGTAGCCGCTGGCGGCCGCCCACACTCAAACAGCCATCAATTCTTTTTCTTTTTCTGCGGTCGCCTTGTCGATTTCCGCAATGTGCTTGTCGGTCAGTTTCTGGATGTCGTCGCTCGCACGACGCTCATCGTCTTCGCTGATCTCGCTCTTCTTCTGCTGGTCTTTCAGGTGGGCAATCGCATCACGGCGAATATTGCGAACGGCAATCTTGCCTTCCTCAGCCTCGTGGCGAACGACCTTGACCAGATCGCGGCGGCGCTCCTCGGTCATGGCCGGGATCGGGACGCGGACCATATCGCCAATCGTGCTCGGGTTGAGGCCGAGGTCGGAATCGCGAATGGCCTTCTCGATCTTGGCCAGCATCGGTTTTTCCCAGGCCTGAACACCGAGGGTGTGCGAATCCAGAACCGAGACATTGCCGACCTGATTCACGGCCATCAGGCTGCCGTAGTAATCCACCTTGACATGATCAAGGAGCCCGGCGTGGGGCCGCCCGGTACGAATCTTGCCGAATTCGATCTTGAGTGCCTCGACAGACTTGTGCATCTTGTCTTCAGCATTTTTCCGGATTTCTTGGGTCATTTTATTGCTCCAGATTAGAGAGTTACCCGCGTGCCTTCATCCTCGCCCATAACGACCCGCCGCAGGGCTCCGCTGTTGAAGATGCTGAAGACACAGAGGGGCAGGGCTTGTTCACGGCAGAGGGCAAAGGCCGCCGTATCGAGGACGCCCAGATTGCGGGCGATCGCCTCGTCAAAGCTGAGGGTTGTGTAGCGACTGGCGGTGGGGTCTTTCTTGGGGTCAGCGGTATAGACGCCGTCAACCTTGGTCGCCTTGAGCATCAGGTCAGCGCCAATCTCCGCACCGCGCAGGGCCGAGGCCGTATCGGTGGTAAAGAAGGGGTTGCCGGTGCCGCCACCGAAGATCACCACGCGACCGGCCTCGAGGTGACGCACGGCGCTATCCCGTTCAAAGGATTCGCCGACATGACCGATCGAGACTGCCGTCTGCACCCGGGTATCGACCCCCGCCGCCACCAAGGCGTCTTTCAGGGCCAGGGCATTCATGACGGTGGCCAGCATACCCATGGAGTCGGCTGTGGCGCGGTTCATCCCGGACAGGGCGCCGGTCGCGCCCCGAAACAGATTGCCGCCCCCCACCACGATGGCGACCTGCACGCCCAGATCAACCACTTCCTTGATCTGCTGGGTGATACCGGCCAGGGTCGCGGCGTGATAGCCAAAGGCGTCCGGCCCCATCAGGGCCTCGCCCGACAACTTGAGCAGGATGCGGCGATAGGCGGGGGCGGGCATGAATCAGACCTTGGACGCGGCGGCGACCTCAGCAGCGAAGTCGTTGACCTTCTTCTCGATGCCTTCGCCAACCATGTACAGGGTGAAACCGTGCACGGTACCGCCCTTGGATTTCATCAACTGCTCGATGGTCTGCTTGTCGTCCTTGACGAAGGGCTGAGTCAACAGGGCGACTTCCTTGAGGAACTTCTGCACCGTACCTTCAGCAATCTTTTCCAGCATCGCTTCGGGCTTGCCCGCTTCCCTGGCCTTCTCGATGGCCACGCGGCGCTCGGTGTCGATCAGGGCCTGTGACACGCCAGAGGCATCCAGAGACTTGGGCTTGGTCGCGGCGATGTGCATGGCCACATCACGCGCGGTGGTTTCGTCGCCAGTGATATCAACCAACACGCCAATCTTGGCGCCGCCGTGGATGTATTGGGCCAGCTTGCCCTGCGATTCAACGCGAACAAAACGACGCAAGCTCATGTTTTCGCCAATCTTTCCGACCAGTGCGGTGCGAATTTCTTCGACCGTCTGATCGCCGATCTTCATGGCGGAGAGGGCGGCGACATCGGCCGGATTCTGCGTCACGACCATCTCGGCGAGGTTCTTGACCAGGGCCAGGAAGTCATCATTCTTGGCCACAAAGTCGGTCTCGCAGTTCACTTCAATCATCGAGCCCAGCTTGCCGTCAGCCGTAATGTGAATGCCGACGATACCTTCGGCAGCAACGCGGCTGGCGCTCTTGGCGGCCTTGTTGCCAAATTTGACGCGCAAGATCTCTTCGGCGCGGGTCATGTCACCATCAGACTCACCCAGGGCGCGCTTGCAATCCATCATCGGTGCATCCGTCATTTCGCGCAGTTGCTTTACCATTGCGGCAGTAATTTCAGCCATTGTGTTCTCCAGATATTCAGTCAATAAAAAACGCGCCCTTTGGTGTGACCTTGGCCTTGCTATACCAAGGGAACACAGACCGGGCGCGCTTCGTTAGATTGTTTGCTTACAACTTGGTTGTAACTTGGTTGCAACTTAGGCGCTGGCCTCGGGGGCATCAGCCACCTCGACATATTCGTCCTGGGTGGCAGTCACGATGTCA
This sequence comes from Betaproteobacteria bacterium, assembly GCA_016873905.1. Classification (GTDB taxonomy): domain Bacteria; phylum Pseudomonadota; class Gammaproteobacteria; order Burkholderiales; family Thiobacillaceae; genus QYQG01. The sequence goes on from VGVU01000044.1 coordinate 4,062, forward strand.
TCAATCACTTGCGAGCGGCCTTCCAGCACGGCATCTGCCATGGCTTGAGCATACAGGCGGATGGCATTGGTGGCGTCATCGTTACCCGGGATGATGTGATCAATGCCAGCGGGGCTGTTGTTGGTGTCAACCACGCCGATGACCGGAATGCCCAGCTTAACGGCCTCGCTGATGGCAATCTTCTGGTAGCCGGTGTCGATCACGAACAGGGCATCGGGCAGCTTGTCCATGTCCTTGATGCCGCCCAGGCTACGGTTCAGATTGTCAAACTCGCGCTGCACGGTCAGGATTTCACGCTTGGACAGCGGCGAAGTCTCGGTATTGGCGAGTTGAGCCTCGAGGTCCTTGAGGCGCTTCACAGACTGCTTGACGGTCTTGTAGTTGGTCAACATGCCGCCCAGCCAGCGGTGAGACACCCAGGGCATGCCACAACGGGCGGCTTCTTCAGCCACGATGTCGCGTGCTGCGCGCTTGGTGCCGACAAACAGGACGGTTCCACGCTTGGCAGCCAGTTGACGCACAACCTTGGTCGCGTCCTGCAGCATGGGCAGAGACTTTTCCAGGTTGACGATATGGATCTTGTTGCGAGCCCCGAAGATGAAGGGGGCCATTTTGGGGTTCCAGAAGCGCGTTTGGTGGCCAAAATGGCAGCCGGCTTCCAGCATCTGACGCATTGTTACAGACATGAATTACTCCAGTTAAGGTTGTCACTGACATCCGCCGGAACCTGGAGACCCTCTCCAAAGCACCTTAACGGGCGGATGCGCAAATTATTCGCGGCCGGAATCCGAACCTGCGAATCCCGCGATTTTATACACAGAAGGGGTGTTTCGGCAAGCAGATTGAGGGTAAAGACGGATCTGAGGCGGCCTCAGGGTGGCGGCGGACGCCGCGCCCAGGCCTCGGCGTCACCATAATCCAGAAATTTGTGCGTCAGGTTGTGCGGATCCCGGCTGCGGTGCGCGTGTTTGATCGGGCACCAGTAGGCCTCCGTCAGCGCGGCAATCTCGCGTACATACTCAATCAGGCCGTTGGCGTAGCTGCAATAGAAGCAATGGGCCTTTTCGATGAGGTTGAGATACGCCAGCAGGTGACGGTCAATCACCATATGGTCGCGATGGCGCACGCGCTTGATGCCATAAATGGGGAAACAGATATGCTGGTACAGGGTCGCCAGCAGATCGAGCAGAAGCAGAGGTACGATCAGGCTGTAGATGAAGGGGATCGTCAGCAAATGGCTGAGGCGCGCCGTGAAGAGATAGCGCAGCAAGCCGGCGCGGTACTGGACCTGCATACGCCGAATCCCGGACTCGAAGTGCACCCGGCCCTGCTCAAGACGGTAATGCAGGCGAGTGCGGGTCTCGTTGAGTTGCGCCAGCGCGGCCGCCTCCAGCTCGGCCTCGGCCTCACGCAAGCGGGCAATCAGTTCTTCCATGGTCTTCATGAGTCTGCTTTCTGATCAAGTTCGCGCAGGCTGGCGAGGCGTTCACCGATGCGTTGTTCCAGGCCGCGATCCGTGGGTCGGTAGAATTGGACCTGCAAACCGGCCGGCAGATAACTTGACCCCGCCGCGTAGCCTTGCGGTTCGTCATGGGCATAGCGATAACCCTGACCGTGACCGAGGTCCTTCATTAAACGCGTTGGCGCGTTGCGCAGATGTTCCGGAACGGGCAGCGTCCCTGTGGCCTTGACCAAGGCCTGGGCGTCATTCCAGGCGCGATACACGGCATTGCTCTTGGCGGCGACCGCAAGATAGGTGACGGCCTGGGCGAGGGCCAGTTCGCCCTCTGGCGAGCCGAGTCGTTCGTAAACGGCCACCGCCTCCAGCGCCAGGGTGTGGGCGCGCGGGTCGGCCAGACCGATATCCTCACTCGCCATGCGGATGAGGCGGCGGCCAATATAGAGTGGATCGGCCCCGCCATCGAGCATGCGGGCCAGCCAGTACAGGGCAGCGTCCGGATGAGAGCCGCGCACCGCCTTGTGCAGGGCCGAGATCTGGTCGTAGAACTGATCGCCACCCTTGTCGAAACGACGGCGTGCCGGCGCCAATGTTTGGCTACAGAAATCGCTGTCGATGTGACTGCGGCCTGTTGCCTGGGCCGCGATCCCCAGTTGTTCGACCATATTCAACAAGCGCCGCGCATCGCCATCTGCGTTACCCAGCAGGAGGCTGCGGGCGGCGTCATCCAGGGTGATCGCCGCATCCTGCTGGGCCAGTGCACGGTCGAGGAGGGCGGCGAGTTCCTCATCCGTCAGGGATCTCAGGACATAAACCTGGGTGCGGGAGAGGAGGGCGCCGACGACCTCGAAGGACGGGTTTTCGGTGGTGGCGCCAATAAAGGTAATAAGGCCGGACTCGACATGGGGCAGGAAGGCATCCTGCTGGGCCTTGTTGAAGCGGTGCACCTCATCGACAAAAAGCAGGGTGCGACGCCCGGCCTGGCGGTTGATGCGGGCGCGTTCAATGGCCTCACGGATCTCCTTGATGCCAGCCAGGACCGCAGAGACTGGGATAAAGTCAGCCTGAAAATGCTGTGCCGCAAGGCGGGCGAGGGTGGTCTTGCCTACCCCCGGAGGTCCCCAGAGGATCATTGAATGCAGGCGCCCGGATTCAAAGGCAAGACAGAGCGGCATGCCCGGACCCAGCAGATGCGGTTGCCCGATGACCTGACTCAGGCGGGAAGGGCGCAGGCGTTCGGCGAGCGGGATGGCGTTTTCACTGCGGACCCTTGCGGGCGGGGTGTCGCCGAACAGGTCGTCGCCCAACGGGGGCGTATCCGCCTTAGCGGTCTCCAATGACATCGACCCCTTTGGGCGGTTTGAAGCGGAACAGGTCGCTGGCCAGGGCGGGATTGTGTTGCAGGCCGGAGAACTGCAGACGGCTGGTTTGCCCCAGATTGTCTTTCAGTTCCAACACCTCGATGTGGCTGCCCCGGAAGCCGATGCGAACCTGCTCAAAGGTGCCTTCGCCGCTCTTGGGCGTGGCAAGCAGCCATTCCAGGCCGTCGGAGGTGCCCGCGTCCTTGAGTCGAAAGTGCTTTTCAATGTCATTGCTACCGGCGAGGAGGGCGGCCGGACTTTGTCCGATGGCCAGATTCATGCGCTGGACCGTGACTTGTTCCAGATCCGGATCGTAGAACCAGACCTTTTTGCCATCGCCGACGATGATCTGGGCATAGGGCTTCTCATAGACCCAGCGAAACAGGCTGGGGCGGGCAAAGACCATGTTGCCGCTGCTGTTCTGCAGCTTGCGGCCGTTACGATCCACAACGGTTTGAGAAAAGTGGCCACGCAAGGTGCGGGTCTCTGAGAGGTATTCTTGCAGACGATCAAGGGCATCGGCATGGGCCAGACCGGGGCCCAGGGTCATCAAAACAAGCGTACAGGTGAGGAAGAGTTTATTCATGGTCGTGGCGGGGAGCGATGAGATCTCGATTTCCGTTGCTTTGCATGGGGGAGACAATACCGGCGGCTTCCATGGCCTCGATCAGGCGCGCCGCACGGTTATAGCCGATACGCAGGTGGCGCTGGACGGAGGAGATGGAGGCGCGACGCGTGCGCATGACAATGGCGACGGCCTCGTCGTAGAGGGGGTCTGCCTCGGCATTACCCGATTCGACCTCGCTGTCCTCGGTGTCTTCGGCCTGGTAGAGGACACTTTCGTCATAGTTTGGCGGGGCCAGTTCGCGCAGGAAGGCGGTGACGCGATGCACCTCGTCGTCAGAGACAAACGCCCCGTGCACCCGGGTCGGGACACCATGGCCCGGGGGCAAATAGAGCATGTCGCCCATGCCGAGCAGGGACTCGGCCCCCTGCTGGTCCAGGATGGTGCGCGAGTCGATGCGACTGGATACCTGAAAGGCGATCCGGGTCGGGATATTGGCCTTGATGAGGCCGGTGATGACATCGACCGACGGACGCTGCGTGGCGAGAACCAGGTGAATGCCGGAGGCGCGTGCCTTCTGGGCCAGACGGGCAATCAGCTCTTCGACCTTCTTGCCGGAGACCATCATAAGGTCAGCCAGTTCGTCGATGATGACCACGAGGTAGGGCAGGTGGCTCAGGTGTTCCGGGGCCTCGGGGGTCAGGGAGAACGGATTGGTCAGGGGCGTTCCGGCCTTCTCGGCCTCGGCGATCTTGTGGTTAAGGCCGGCGATGTTGCGCACTTGCATCGTCGACATGAGCTTGTAGCGGCGGTCCATCTCGGTGACACACCAGTTGAGCGCCGTCCCGGCCAGCCGCATGTCGGTCACCACGGGGGCGAGGAGGTGAGGGATGCCCTCATAGGAGGACAATTCCAGCATCTTCGGGTCGACCATGATGAGGCGAACATCGCGAGGCGAGGCCTTGTAGAGCAGGGACAAGATCATGGCGTTGATGGCCACAGATTTTCCCGAACCGGTGGTGCCAGCCACCAGAAGGTGCGGCATCTTGGCCAGATCGGCGACGATGGGGACCCCGCCGATGTCCTTGCCGAGAGCGATCGTGAGCGGACTCCCCATGTCGTGATAGACCTTGGCGCCGAGGATCTCGGACAGGCGTACGGTCTGGCGCTGGGTGTTGGGGATCTCCAGGGCCATACAACTCTTGCCGGGAATGGTCTCAACCACACGGATGCTGATAACCGACAGCGAGCGCGCCAGATCCTTGGAGAGATTGGTGATCTGGCTGCCCTTGACGCCCGAAGCGGGTTCAATCTCGTAGCGAGTAACCACCGGGCCGGGGTAGGCCGCCAGCACCTTTACATCGACCCCGAATTCATCGAGCTTGCGTTCAATCAGGCGGGAAGTGGCCGTCAGCGAGGCCTCATCAATCTGTACCGTGCCCTGGCTGGGTTCATCCAGCAAGTGCAGGGGCGGCAACTGGCTGTCCGGGGTGTCGCGGAACAAGGGGGTCTGGCGTTCCGTTTTTGGACGAATGAGCGCCGCCGCCGGGGTCGGCGTTTCAATCTTGAGGACCGGGTCCCGGGTCATTCGGACGCGCTCCAGATTGACCGCCGCATCACGACGGTTACCGGCCTCAAGGCCGGCGCGGCGGTCCTGGCGGTCCTGCCAACGCAGAACAATGTACTGGCCCAGATGCTCAAGGCGGGTGCCAAGATATTCGCAGACCCGGAACCAGGACAAACCACTGAACAGGGACAGACCAATCGCCAGAGCGGCCACCAGGATCAGGGTGGCGCCATCAAACCCCAGGCCTTCACGCAAAAGCCGCTCAAGGCTCTGGCCCAGCGTGCCGCCGGCCCGGTGCGGCAGATTGGTGGCTAGTGTATGGAGGCGCATGGCCTCAAGACTGGCGCTGGATAACAGGGTTAGCAGGAATCCTGACAGGATGAGGATGCCGTGCGGATGGGTAGGTTCCTCGTCGGGCAAGGCGCGCATACGCTGCCATGACCACACCACGCCCAGTGCGGCCAGAACCATCCACCACCAGGCCGAGTGGCCAAAGAGATAATAGAAGAGGTCGGCCAGCCAGGCACCGAAGGCACCTCCCAGGTTCGAGGCCTCTTCGTTTTGTCCGCTGCGTGACCAACCGGGGTCATTCAATGTGTGTGTCACCAGCGCCATTAACAGATAGACCGCCGTGGTCAGCGACAATAACCACAGCGCCTCGCGCAAGACGCGCGTGCGCATCGGCGCACTCGCAGCACGGCGCACCCGGGTGTTTCGGGTCGGGGTGGCAAGTCGCTTGAAAAGGGCAGGAAGCATGGGTCGCCACTATAGAGGTAGTCGGTCTCGGGCGCTATGGTCCCGTATGAACGCTATAATGTATATTATGTTAAATATGCGGTGGAGATGATACGGTTTGCCAAGGCCTTGCGATCAGAGTGCCTCCCTTCCGGTGGCCTCGGGCATAATGCGGTCATCCAAGCCCATTACCTCTCGGAGTTCACTCATGTCGAAGCACAGCCGTCTGCTCATTCTCGGATCCGGTCCTGCCGGTTATAGCGCCGCCATCTATGCCGCCCGCGCCAATCTGAAGCCGGTCATCATTACGGGCATGCAACAAGGCGGACAGCTCACTACCACGACCGAGGTCGATAACTGGCCGGCGGATGTTGATGGGGTTCAGGGGCCGGCACTGATGGAGCGCTTCCAGCGCCATGCCGAGCGCTTCGGCACTGAGATCCTGTTTGACCACATTCATACCGTCCACCTGAATGAGCGCCCCTTTACCCTCATCGGCGATGCCGATACCTATACCTGTGACGCGCTGATCATTGCGACCGGCGCCTCGGCGATGTATCTGGGCCTGCCTTCAGAGGAGAAATTCATGGGGCGCGGCGTCTCCGGATGCGCCACCTGTGATGGTTTCTTCTACAGAAATCAGGAAGTCGCCGTCATTGGCGGCGGCAATACGGCCGTTGAGGAGGCCATCTACCTCTCCAACATCGCCAGCAAGGTCACCCTGGTGCACCGCCGCGATACCTTCAAGGCCGAGCGCATTATGGTTGATCACTTAATGGAGCGCGTAAAGGAAGGAAAAATTGTCCTTGAATTGAATAGCAATCTGGACGAGGTTCTGGGCGACGCCAGCGGCGTGACCGGGATGCGCCTACGCCACAATGATGGCACCACCAAGGATCTGGCGGTGTCGGGCATCTTCATCGCCATCGGCCACAAACCCAATACTGATATCTTTGCCGGCCAACTGGAACTCGACCACGGTTACA
>VGVU01000045.1 GCA_016873905.1 Betaproteobacteria bacterium
CCACGCCAGCGCCACGCGCCCCTTGCCGGGCAGAATGGCCATGAGGCGGGTGTCGCGGCGGTCGTCGAGCAGGGCCGCATCGGTCAGGGTGCCCGGTGTCACGATCCGCATGACGCGGCGTTCAACCGGACCCTTGCTGGTCTTGGGATCGCCAACCTGTTCGCAGATGGCGACCGACAGGCCGAGCTTGACCAGCTTGGCGAGATATTGCTCGGCGGCGTGAAAGGGGACGCCGGCCATGCGGATCGGCACCCCGGCAGACTGGCCGCGCGTGGTCAGGGTGATGTCGAGGAGGGCCGCGGCCTGTTCGGCATCCTCATGAAAAAGCTCGTAAAAATCGCCCATCCGGTAGAACAGCAGCCGATCCGGGTGTTCTGCCTTGATGCGCAGGTACTGCTGCATCATGGGCGTGTGTTCCTTGAGATCGGTGGGCGTGGACGGCGGATTCATGGCGTGCATTGTAGCGCCACGACGGCAGACATATTTTTGGGTTTTGCGAGTGGAATCGCCCAATGTTAATAATTAGTTGCTAATATACGGAGATCGAAGATCGTTATATCGATTGCGTTGATGCCGACACCTGTCCGTTCCGTGCTTTATGTCCGTCTGCCTTGCTGGAAGATCTGGCCGGGTGGGGTGGTCTATGTCGCGGACTGGATCCATAAGCATCGCCCGGAGGTGGAGCAACACCTGCTCGATTTGGCGTTGATTCCACGCCGCCAGCGCCGCGCCGTGCTGGTCGAGCATATTTGCCGTATGCAGCCCGATATGGTGGCTTTTTCCTGGCGCAACATGCAGTCGTTCGGCCCGCACCCCGAGGATGATGCGTTGTCGGTGGTGATGAATTACGACTATGGCCGCACGCTCTGGAAGCGGGTTCAGGCGGCCTTTCATGCGGTGGGCATCCTGTGGCGTTATCAGGCCGATCGCTTGGCCAATCTGGCTTTTTTCCGTCTGGTGCAGCGGGTTCGGCCCGAGGCGCAGGTGGTGGTGGGCGGTACGGCGGTGTCTATTTTTGGTCGCCAGGTCGCGCAGCAATGCCCGCCGGGAACCTTGGTGGTTGTGGGTGAGGGCGAGGATGCCATGCTCTCCATCGTCGCTGGCGACGCCGAGCCGCTGGGCGAGTATTACCGTACGGCGGCAGACGGCACGGTGACGCACCATGTGCGCGAGGCTGAGTTCCCGCTGGTGGATCGCACGGCGGTGGATTTTCCGTACATCGAAACGATCTTCCCTCAGTTTGGTGAATACCTCGACATGACGCCGAATCCGGACATTCGTTCGGCGGAGGCGAGTTTTGGTGTCAATACCAAGCGTGGCTGTCCCCTGCAGTGCAATTTCTGTCTCTACAACAAGATTGAAGGCGCCCATCAGCGCTATCGCGAGCCGGTCGAAATCGTCGATGAGGTTGAGTTGTTGCATCGGCGTTACGGGGTGAAAAACTTTTGGTTTACCGATGCCCAGTTCTGTTCGACCAAGCAGAGCACGCACCATGTCGAGGAAATCCTGGATGAGATTCTGCGCCGTGGGCTGAACATTTCGTGGTCGGGTTATTTGCGCCTGAATCATCTGACGCCGGAACTGGCCCGGAAAATGATTGCTTCAGGCATCTCCAGCATTGATTTGTCGTTTACCGGAACGCAGGAGGTGATCGACAGCCTGACTCTGGGTTACAAGCTCGAACAGCAGATGGAGGCCTTCCGTCTATTCAAGGCGGTGGGCTTTACAGAACAGAAGGTCAAGCTGTACATCCCCTTTAACGCTCCGGGCGAGACGATCGAGACGCTGAAGCACACGATTGCGCGGATTGAGGATTTATACGACCTGTTCGGTCGCGAGCAGGTGCTGCCGTTTATCTTCTTCATTGGTGTGCAGCCGGGGACGCCCATCGAGAAGCGGCTGATTGCCGAGGGTTATCTGCCCGCAGATTACGACCCGCTGACATTTAATCCATTCATTATCAAGAAGTTGCTCTACAACCCGGAACCCCTTGGGCGGGTGATTGGGCGCGCCTATCTGCAAGCGGTCGAGTCACAGGGTAAGGACAGCGACTACATTGGTCGCGTCACCATGGAGATCCTCAAGACTGAGCTGGATCGCCCCGAGGTGGTGGCGCATTGCGCTGCGGCTGGCCGGCGGCAAAGAACCATCCCTATTGGCCACGCAGCCTGATGTTGCGGGTGGGACGGTTGCTCCCGTTCAGGCCCTCAGTTCCGGGGTGACATGCGGGGTGATAACCTGCAAGAGCTGGGCAAAGATCTTCGGGCTGCCGGCGATGATGTGCCCGGAGTCGAGATAGCCTTCCTTGCCGCCGAAGTCGCTGATCAGGCCGCCGGCCTCCAGAACAAGCAGACAACCGCCGGCAATGTCCCAGGGATTAAGGCCGACCTCGAAGAAGCCATCGGTACGGCCACAGGCGAGCCAGGCGAGGTCCAGCGCCGCAGAGCCTGGGCGACGCAGGCCAGAGGTCCTTTGCACCAGATCGCGGAAGATGGCTGTGTAGGCCTCCAGATGCTGGAAATCGTGATAGGGGAAGCCCGTGCCGATCAGGGCGCCGAGTAGCTTGTCACGGCTGGCAACGCGGATGCGCCGTTCGTTGAGGAAGGCTCCGGCGCCGCGTGAGGCGGTGAACAGTTCGTTGCGCACCGGGTCATAAACGACGGCGTGTTGCAGCACCCCTTGGTGACGCAGGGCGATGGAGATCGCGTATTGGGGAAAGCCATGCAGGAAGTTGGTGGTGCCATCGAGCGGGTCGATGATCCACTGGTATTCCGAGGCCTCGCCGGCGTTCTCGGTGACACCCGACTCTTCGGCCAGGATGCTGTGGCGCGGGTAGGCCGTAAGCAGGGTGTCGATAATGGCCTCTTCTGCCTTCTGGTCGATCTCGCTGACATAGTCGTTGTCACGCTTGTTGCGCACGACGAGGCGATCGAGGTCGAGTGAACCGCGAGTGATAATGGCGCTGGCGCGTCGGGCGGCTTTGACCGCCGTGTTAAGCATCGGATGCATGTCGAATAAAGAGCAGATGGAAAATTGGCGCTATTCTACCGCGTATGACGAACGCTGAGCTTGAAACCGAGGGGCTGGATTGCCTCACACGGGTACGCATCGTACTCATCGAGACCCGCCATCCCGGAAATCTGGGGGCGGTGGCGCGGGCGATGAAGACCATGGGCCTGTCCGATTTGGTCTTGGTCAATCCGCATTGTGCGGTGGATGGCGAGGCGCTGGCGCGTGCCTCGGGGGCCGTCGATGTGTTGCAGCGGGCGCGGATTGTCACGACGCTGGCGGAGGCGCTGGCCGACACGGTGTTGTCCGTGGCCTGCACCTCGCGTCGTCGTGATCTGCCACATCCGGCATATACCCCGCGTCAGGCGGCCCCCGAATTGCTGGCCCGGGCCGCGCAGGGGCCGGTGGCCGTGGTGTTTGGATCGGAGACCTTTGGTCTGTCCAACGAGGACCTGATGCTGTGTCGCTGGCTGCTGAACATCCCGACCAACCCCGACTATGCCTCGCTTAATCTGGGCGCGGCGGTGCAGGTCCTGACCTATGAGCTGCGCACGAGCCTGGCGGACAGCCCCATTGCTCTGCCCACCTTCGAATCGGCGACCCATGCCGAGATCGAAGGGTTGATGACGGCGCTCACGGCGCTGTTGACCGAACGGGGCTTCTACAACCCGGATAATCCCAAACGCCTGATTCCACGGCTGCGCCGCTTTTTTGCCCGCACAGGCATGGAGAAGGATGAGGTGGCTATCTGGCGCGGGATCGTTGCGAGCCTGGGTAAAGATTGACTGTCTTTGTCGGGTATTGCATACTTCGCCATCCTGAATCGATCGGTTCCCATTATGTTCCAACGCCTGCGCGAGGATGTCGGTATCGTTTTTGACCGCGACCCGGCCGCTCGCACTGTCTTTGAGGTCTTGACCACTTACCCCGGTTTGCACGCGATCGTGGTGCATCGCGTGGCGCACCGGTTGTGGGGTTGGGGCCTGAAATGGCTGGCGCGGGTCTTGGCGCATCTGGCGCGCTGGTTGACCGGCATCGAGATTCATCCGGGAGCGACGATCGGACGGCGGGTCTTTATTGACCACGGCATGGGCGTGGTGATCGGTGAGACGGCTGAGATTGGTGACGACTGCACGCTGTACCACGGCGTTACCCTGGGCGGTACCTCCTGGCAGAAGGGCAAGCGCCATCCGACCCTGGCGCGCGGGGTGATCATTGGTGCGGGCGCCAAGGTGCTCGGGCCCATTGTCCTGGGCGAAGGCGCCAAGGTGGGTTCCAACGCGGTCGTGGTCAAGGATGTGCCGGCCGGGGCAACAGCCGTCGGGATCCCCGCGCGTATCCTTGATGCGGCCAAGGACGCTGCGAATGTCTCGGAGGCCGCTGGCGAAAAGGGTTTCTCGGCCTATGCCGTGAGTGCCGATATGAACGATCCCATGGTCAAGGCGGTCCATGTCTTGATCAATCACAGTGCCAGTGCCGATGCGCGAATCGACTGGATTGTGGCTGAGTTGAAACGCCTGGGTGGGGCGTTGGAGAAACAGAAGGAAGGGACGGATCGCTTTGATCCGGAGTACCTCAACCGGATCGTTGATTGAGGCTCTTCAAGCGCCACCCCCTCCGGCAACTTTGCAGGCATCAATAGTTGATAAAAATAATCAGGTATTGTAGAGTGACGATACTATTCCAGACACAAGGAGTGTCGTGATGCGATTGACAACCAAAGGACGATTTGCGGTGACCGCGATGGTGGATCTGGGGCTGCGCCATGTCCGCGGCCCGGTGACCCTGGCCGGAATCAGTGACCGTCAGGGTATTTCCTTGTCCTATCTGGAACAGTTGTTCGGGCGGCTGCGCCGGCACGAGATTGTCGAGAGTGTGCGCGGCCCGGGCGGTGGCTATTGTCTGGCCAAGCCGATGGCGGCCATCTCGGTCGCTGACATTATTCGCGCGGTGGATGAGGAAGTGGATGCCACGCAGTGTGGCGGCCTGGGCAACTGTCATGATGAGCATGAATGCATCACCCATGATTTGTGGACGGGGCTGAACAAACACATTTATGCGTATCTTGAGGCGGTGACGCTGGGCCAACTGGTCGAAAACCACCTGTCCAAGATGAACAAACCAACGGATGCCGTGCGCAGCGTGGGACGGGCGCAGTTGCAGGTGGCCTAGTTCGTCGTCCAGGCGCGCCGTAGTAGATATTTTGAAGGAACGGAATTCTGTGAAACTCCCGATATATTTTGATTATTCCGCCACCACGCCGGTCGATCCGCGCGTGGCGGAAAAGATGATTCCGTACCTGACGGCGTTTTTTGGAAACCCGGCCTCGCGTTCGCACAGCTTTGGCTGGACGGCGGATGCGGCGATCGAGGCCGCGCGGGAACAGGTGGCGGCTTTGGTCAATGCCGATCCCAGGGAGATTGTCTGGACCTCCGGCGCGACCGAATCGAACAACCTCGCCATCAAGGGCGTGGCGCATTTTTATAGCGGCAAGGGCAAGCACATCATCACGGTCAAGACCGAGCACAAGGCCGTGCTCGACACCTGTCGCGAACTGGAGCGGCAGGGCTTCGAGGTCACCTATTTGCCGGTGCAGGACAATGGTCTGATCGACATTGATGCCTTGAAGGCGGCGATCCGCCCGGACACCATCCTGGTCAGCGTGATGTTCGTCAATAACGAGATTGGCGTCATCCAGGACATCCCCGCCATTGGCGAGATCTGTCGCGAAAAGGGCATCCTTTTCCATGTGGATTCGGCGCAGGCGGCGGGCAAGGTGGAGATTGATCTGGCCAAGCTGAAGGTCGATCTCATGTCCTTCTCGGCGCACAAGGTGTACGGCCCCAAGGGCATCGGTGCGCTGTATGTACGGCGCAAGCCGCGCGTGCGCCTGGAGGCGCAGATGCACGGTGGCGGCCACGAGCGCGGTATGCGCTCCGGCACGCTGCCCACGCACCAAATCGTCGGCATGGGCGAGGCCTTCCGCATCGCCAAGCTGGAAATGGGCGCTGAGAACGAGCGTCTGCGGGCCCTGCGCGACCGCATGCTGCGGGGTTTCATGGATATGGAAGAGGTGCACCTGAATGGTGACATGGAGCGCCGCATCGCCGGCAACCTCAATGTCAGCTTCAACTTTGTCGAGGGCGAGTCGCTGATCATGGCGATCAAGGACCTGGCCGTATCCAGCGGTTCAGCCTGTACCTCGGCCAGTCTGGAACCGTCTTATGTTCTGAAGGCGCTGGGCCGCGATGACGAGTTGGCGCATAGCTCTATTCGCTTCACCCTCGGTCGCTTCACGACGGAGGAAGAGGTGGATTACGCCATCAAACTCCTGCACGAAAAGATCGGCAAGCTGCGTGACATGTCGCCGCTGTGGGAGATGTTCAAGGACGGCATTGACCTGAAAACGGTGCAATGGGCCGCACACTGAGTTTGGAGAAATAACATGGCATACAGCGATCAGGTCATTGACCATTACGAAAACCCCCGCAATGTGGGGACCTTTGACAAGACCGAGTCTGGCGTCGGTACCGGCATGGTCGGCGCGCCGGCCTGCGGCGATGTGATGAAGTTGCAGATTCGCGTCAACGATCAGGGCATCATTGAGGACGCCAAGTTCAAGACCTACGGCTGCGGCTCGGCGATTGCCTCAAGCTCGCTGGTGACCGAGTGGGTCAAGGGCAAGACGCTGGACGAGGCGATGGCCATGAAGAACACCCAGATCGCCGAGGAACTGGCCCTGCCGCCCGTGAAGATTCACTGCTCGATCCTGGCTGAGGATGCGATCAAGGCGGCGGTGGCGGATTACAAACAGAAACATGGCGGCGAGGCGGAATACTCCGCCTGCAACGCCAACAAGGGGCATTGAGATGGGTGCCAATACCTGTGCCGCGCCGGAAGGCACGGTGATCCCCGAGCGCAGCTTGAGCGATGCGGCCATGGCGGGCGCCTCCGTGACCCTGACCGAACGCGCTGCGACCCACATCAAGAACTTCATCGCCAAGCGCGGCAAGGGGCTGGGTCTTCGCCTGGGCGTGCGCACCTCCGGTTGTTCCGGGATGGCGTACAAGCTGGAGTTTGCCGATGTTGAGGATGCCAATGACATCAAGTTTGAGAGTCAGGGTGTGACCTTGTATATCGACCCGAAGAGCCTGGCCTTTCTGAACGGCACCGAGCTTGACTATGCGCGCGAGGGTCTCAACGAGGGATTCAAGTTCAACAACCCTAATGTGAAGAACTCCTGCGGTTGCGGTGAGTCCTTCAATGTCTGACGCCTTTGCGCTTTTTGGCCTGACGCCGCGTTTTGCCCTGGAGCGGGCGGCGCTGGACGCTGCCTTTCGCGCCGTGCAGGCCGAGGTGCACCCGGACAAGTTTGCCCATGCCGATGCGGCTACCCAGCGTCAGGCCGTGGAGCGTGCCACGGCGGTGAACGAGGCCTACCAGACTCTGAAGGCCCCCGTGGCGCGGGGCGCTTACCTGTTGCGCCAGGCCGGTATCGAGCCGTTTGACCCCGCCAATACGCGGATGTCGACAGCCTTTCTGATGCAACAAATCGAGTGGCGTGAACAGTTGGAGTCGGCCACGGATGTGGCTGCCTTGGAGGCCCTGGAAAAGAGGATCGCTGCGGCCGCGCGCGATCACGAACAACGACTGATCCGGCAGATTGACGCTGAAGCGGATCGGGTTGGCGCCACCGAAACCCTGCGAGAATTACGCTTTATCGAAAAAATGGGCGAAGAAATTCAGTCCGCCTTCGAGACCTTCGACATCTGATCCCATGGCCCTGCTGCAAATCTCCGAACCCGGTCAATCCACCGCGCCGCACGAACATCGCCTGGCGGTGGGTATTGACCTTGGCACGACCAATTCGCTGGTGGCGACGGTGCGCAACGGCATCTCTGTCGTGCTCAACGACGCCCATGGTCATGCAATATTGCCCTCGGTGGTGCGTTATCTGGATGCCACAGGTCATACGGATGTCGGTCAGTCGGCCCTCGCCAAGGCCAGTGAAGACCCGCATAACACGGTGATCTCGGCCAAGCGCTTCATGGGCCGGGGCCTGAAAGACCTGCCGGATCTGGCCTTGTTGCCCTACCATTTTGTCGATGCTCCCGGCATGGTGCAGGTGCGCACGGTGGCCGGTGCCAAGTCGCCGGTGGAAATCTCGGCCGAGATCCTCAAGGTGTTGCGCGCCCGTGCCGAGGCCGCACTGGGCGGCGATCTGGTCGGCGCGGTGATTACCGTCCCGGCCTATTTTGACGATGCCCAGCGACAAGCCACCAAAGATGCGGCGCGACTGGCGGGGCTTGATGTCCTGCGCCTGCTGAACGAGCCGACCGCCGCCGCCATTGCCTATGGATTGGATAATGGCTCGGAGGGCGTGTATGCCGTGTATGACCTCGGCGGCGGCACCTTTGATATCTCCATTCTGCGCCTCGCGCGGGGTGTGTTCGAGGTGCTGGCCACGAACGGCGACTCGGCCTTGGGCGGCGACGATTTTGACCGCCGTATTTATTGCTGGATCCTGGAGCAGGCGGGCCTGTCGGTCATTAACGATCACGACAAATCGTTGCTCATCGCCCGTGCCCGGGAGGCCAAGGAACGCCTGACCGATCACACCGAGGCGCAAGTGACCGCGCTGCTGACCACCGGGCAGTTCATTGATCTGACCCTGACCGAGGCGCACTTCAACCAACTCACTGAGAGCCTGGTGGCCAAGACCTTGGCGCCGACGCGCAAGGCCTTGCGCGACGCAGGGTTGAAACCCGCCGAGATTCAGGGCGTGGTCATGGTCGGCGGCTCGACGCGGATGCCGCGCATTCAGGCCGCAGTGGGCGAATTTTTCAGCCAGACCCCGTTGACCAACCTCGATCCCGACAAGGTGGTCGCGCTGGGCGCGGCCATTCAGGCCAATGTTCTGGCCGGCAATCGACTGGGCGACGACTGGCTGCTGCTCGATGTCGTGCCGCTGTCTCTGGGGCTTGAGACCATGGGTGGTCTGGCCGAAAAGATCGTTCCGCGTAATTCCACCCTGCCCACCGCCCGCGCTCAGGAGTTCACCACCTACAAGGACGGGCAGACGGCGATGAGCCTCCATGTGGTGCAGGGCGAGCGCGAATTGGTGGCGGACTGCCGTAGCCTGGCCCGTTTTGATCTGCGCGGTATTCCGCCCATGGTCGCGGGGGCGGCGCGTATTCGGGTCACTTTCCAGGTGGATGCCGATGGCCTGTTGTCGGTGACGGCACGCGAAACGCAGACCGGGGTTGAGGCGCATATCGAGGTTAAGCCCTCCTATGGACTCTCGGACGACGAGATTACGCGCATGTTGCAAGAATCCAATGCCCACGCCAAAGACGATGTGGCGGCCCGGCAACTGGCTGAGCTTAAGGTCGATGCAGGGCGTTTGGTCGATGCCACGCGCACGGCGTTGACCACCGACGCGGCCCTGCTTAATCCGTCTGAACAGGCCTGGGTGGCCGGTCTGGTCAGTGGTCTGGAGGGCGCGTTGCAGGGCGATGAGGGCGCGGCGATCAAACGCGCCTACGATGCCCTCAATCGTGGCACGGGTGAATTTGCCGCTCGGCGCATGGACGCCAGTGTCCGGCGGGCGCTGACCGGGCACCGACTCGAAGAATTCTGATCGCCGTGATGGATTCGCAACGCATCAGCGCCTGGCGCACGCGCCTTGAGCAACATGAGGTCTATGGCCAGATCCGCGATCTGGCGGCCTTGCGGGTGTTTATGCAGCACCATGTCTGGTCGGTGTGGGATTTCATGTCCCTGATCAAGTATTTGCAACACGCAGTGGCGCCGGCTCGGTGGCCCTGGCGGCCGGGCGCGGATGCCGATGTGCAGCGTTTTATCAACGAGCTGGTATTGGAAGAAGAGACCGATACCGCACCGGCGCAACTGGGCTGTGAGCACTCCAGCCATTTCAATTTGTATCTGGGCGCGATGCGTGAGATTGGCGCGGACACCGCACCGATCGAGGCCTTTGTCGAGCTGGCCTGCACCCAGGGTCTTGAGGTCGCGCTGCAAAGCGGCCTGGCACCTGAACCCTCCCGCGCCTTTACTGCGACCACCTTCGGTTTTATCGAGGGCGGCAAGGCGCACGAGGTGGCTGCGGCCCTGGCCCTTGGCCGCGAACATGTCATTCCAGCCATGTTCCGAACCCTGCTGGCGCGCATGGGAAT
>VGVU01000046.1 GCA_016873905.1 Betaproteobacteria bacterium
GTAAAGGGCCATGCGGGTTTGCATGTTGGGCACCACGGCCTGCTGGGTTCCGTCGGCGAGAATGTGCTGATAGACGCCCAGCGCGGCCTGGCTCATGGCGCGGAACGCAGAGAGCGGATAGAGCACCAGTTGCACGCCGACACCGGCCAATTCCTGGGTCGTGAACAGCGGCGTGGCGCCAAACTCGGTGATGTTGGCCAGCACGGGGACATTCACCGCCTTGGTAAATTCAGCGTATTGCTCCAGGGTGTTCATGGCCTCGGGGAAGATCATGTCGGCGCCGGCCTCGACGCAGGCCTGGGCGCGCTCGATGGCGCTCTGCATGCCCTCGACGGCCAGCGCATCGGTGCGCGCCATGATGACGAAACTGGCATCGACCCGCGCATCGACGGCCGCCCTGACCCGGTCAACCATCTCGCTTTGCGCCACGATGGCCTTGTTGGGGCGGTGGCCACAGCGTTTTTGCATCACCTGATCTTCAATATGGAAACCGGCCGCGCCGGCTTGGGCGATCTCGCGGGTGGCACGGGCAATGTTGAAGGCACCGCCCCAGCCCGTGTCGATGTCCACCAGCAACGGCAGGTCGCTGGCCGCCGTGATGCGACGGGCGTCTTCGCAGACATCATGCAGGGTGGTGATGCCCAGGTCCGGAATCCCGAGCGACGAGGCGGCGACACCGCCGCCGGACAGATAGAGCGCCTGGTGCCCGGTCTTCTGCGCCAGGATCGCCGAGTAGGCGGTGACGGCGCCGACGACTTGTAACGGGTGATTGTCTTTGACCGCTTGCCGCAGTTTCTGACCGGGAGAGATCATGAGTTTTCCTTTCGAGGAACGGATGCTGAAAGTTCTTCCGCGTCGATCAAGGCGCGGATGCTTTGCCAGGCGCCACGAATGTGTCGGCGCATGAGCAGTTCGGCGAGTTCGCCATCGTGCTGGGCGATGGCCTCGACGATCTGCCGATGTTGGGTGAGGGCTGGGCGCGGCCGTTGGGCGTTGCGACTGGTACGGTATCGGCACATACGCAGCAACTGGAAGTGTTCGCCGCTGAGTAAGCTCATCACCATGGCATTGCGGCTGCCGCGCGCAATCAGGAAATGAAAGTCGAGGTCGCTTTCGCTTTGCGAATACACCATCCCCCCGTCTTTCTCGATCTGTGTCTCGTGCTGCGCCAGCAGGTCCTGTAACTGCAGGACCTCGCTTTCTGTCATCTGCTCAGCCGCCAGGCGGCATGCCATGCCCTCCAGCGCCTCGCGCACGGCGTACAGATCTTCGAGTCGCTTGCGGTCCAGGATAATGACCCGCACGCCCGCGTTGGGGATGCGGCTCACCAGGCGTTGGCCTTCCAGGCGCCGCAAGGCCTCACGCAGCGGCCCGCGGCCCATGCCAAAGCGCTCAGCAAGCTCCGCTTCGTTCAGCTTCTGGCCTTGCGCCAGTTCGCCGGTCACGATGGCCTCGGCCAGGCGTTTGGCCGCGACATCAACAAGGGTGGTAGCAGTCTCCATGGCGGTATTGTCGACAAAGTTGCGGCATGCTACCACTCAATTCGGGCGATATCCACAACTAAGCGGATATATTGTCGACAAAATTGCAATAATTTGCTGCGAGGGGTTGAAGTGCCTGAGTCGCAGGGCGTTTGTAATTAGCGTGACCGAGGGCCGTGCCAGCGCGCTGAGAGTTGGGGCGTCGGTGCTGGCAGGTTGTACTTTAGGGCGCTTGAAGGGCGGTAACGATGGTGGTGGCGCTGCCCACGGCAAAGCGGATCTCGAGCGGGTCGTCCACCTGCAACTTTTCCGCCTGCGTGATGACCTGGCCATGCGCGTTGCGCACGATGCTGTAACCGCGTTGTAACACGGCCTCTGGATTTAGCGCCTCCAGACGCGCGGCGAGGCTGGCAATCTGGGCGGTGCGCTGTTGTTGCTGGCGACGCAGGTTTTCGCAGAGGCGGGAATGCCACAGGGTCAGCGCATGTTGACGGGTTGCCAGCTCAGGGCGTTCCAGGCGCAAAGATTGGGCGAGGCGGGTCAGGCCTTGTCGCCACACCTGCCGCTGCTGTCGCACGGCACTGTGCAAACGCTGCTGTAAATGCGCCAGATGTTGGCGTTGTTGGGCGATGCGTTGGGCAGGGTGCACGAGGCGGCGGTTGAGCTGGTCGAGGCGCTGCGCCCGCTGTTCAAATCCGCGGCGTTGCCTGTCGCGCAATTGCACCGCCAGGGTCGCCAGGCGTTGTCGCCACTGCGGGCCGTCGGGGGTGGCCAGTTCTGCCGCACCGGTGGGGGTGGGGGCGCGCAGGGCGGCGACAAAGTCGACCAGTGTGATGTCGGTCTCGTGGCCGACGCCCGTGACAATGGGGATGCGGCTTGCGGCTACCGCGCGGGCCAGCGCTTCGTCGTTGAAGGCCCACAGATCTTCGAGGCTGCCGCCACCGCGCACCAGCAGCAGCACCTCGCATTCAGCCCGGCGGATGGCCGCTTGCAGCGCGGCGAGCAGTTGCGCCGCTGCGCCCTCGCCCTGGACCAGACTGGGGTAGAGGATGACGCGTGCGGCCGGCCAGCGCCGTTGCAAGGTGATGGTCACATCGCGCAGGGCCGCCGCGCGGGGTGAGGTAATGATGCCGATGCGCTGCGGGTATTTCGGTAACGCTGGCTTTCGGGCTGCCGCAAACAGACCTTCGTGTTCGAGTTTCGCCTTCAGGCGCAGAAAGGCCTCATACAGGTTGCCTACGCCGGCGCGGCGCAGGGCATCCACACTGAGCTGGAATTCGCCACGCGCCTCATACAGTGTGGGTTGGGCACGGACCTCGACTTGCTGGCCATTGCTGGGCGTAAAGTCAACGAATTGATTGCGGCCGCGAAACATCGCACAGCGGACGCTGGCCGTGCTGTCCTTGAGCGAGAAATACCAATGTCCGCTGGGGGCACGGGTCAGATTGGAAATTTCACCCGCCACCCAGCACGATGCCACCCCGTGTTCAATCGCTATGCGCACCGCCCGGTTGAGGGCAGAGACGGGGATGACGGGAGGTAGGGCGCTATCCAAGTCTTAGGCAGGAAAAACCTGCTTGCTGACCGCCATAAATACGATCCAGCCGAAGCAGGCGAGGGCGGCGACGAAGGCGGGTTTGCTGCCGTGTTTGAGGGCGATGCTGCCGAGGCCGATGTAGGCGAGCAACAGGACAATCTTGCCGATCAGCCAGGGGTTTTCGAGCGGATTGAGGTCGCCGATGACCAGCATGGCGATGGCGGCAGATAGCAGCACGGTGTCGTTCGTGTGTGGGGCGATCTTGATCCACCGCGCCTTGAGTCGCTCTGGCGTGGTGAAGCGCCACCAGGCGCGCAGCAGGAACAGGCTGAGCGAGACGACGACGGTGAGGGCGTGCAGGTGCTTGAGCGCGGAATACATCTTAGTCTCCGAGGATGCGCTGGATCAGACCAAGGGTGGAGCTGTCGTGGTTTCCGGGTTTGCCGCCGTGCAGTTCGGGGAGGATGACTTTTGCCAGTTGTTTGCCCAGTTCGACGCCCCATTGGTCGTAGCTGTTCACATTCCAGAGCACGCCTTGCACGAAGACCTTGTGTTCATACAAGGCGATCAGGCGGCCCAGGGTGCGCGGCGTGAGCCGGCGATAGAGCAGGGAATTCGTGGGGCGGTTGCCGGGGAAGACCTTGTGCGGGGCCAGGGCCTTGATTTCGGCGGGTTTGCGGCCTTCGGCGGTGAGTTCTTTCTGGACCTCGAGCAGGGTCTTGCCGCGCATCAGCGCCTCGGTTTGGGCGAGGAAGTTGGAGAGCAGGACAGCGTGCTGGCCATTGACATCGTTGTGTGACTCGCGCCCGGCGATGAAGTCGCAGGGGATCAGGGCAGTACCCTGATGAATGAGTTGGTAGAAGGCGTGCTGGCCGTTGGTGCCGGGTTCGCCGAACAGAACCGGGCCGGTGGCGCAGGTGACGGGTTTGCCATCGCGGGTGATGCCCTTGCCGCTCGATTCCATATCGAGTTGTTGCAGGTAAGCGGGGAAACGCGCCAGGCGTTGCTCGTAGGGCAACACGGCATAGGCCTGTGCGTCCCAGAAATTGGTGTACCAGAGGCCAATCAGGGCCATCAGCACGGGCATGTTCTGATCGAGTGGGGCCTCCTTGAAATGGGTGTCCAGGTCGTGGCCACCAGCGAGCAGTTCTTCGAAGGCATCCATGCCGATGTACAGCGCGATGGGCAGGCCGATGGCGGACCAGAGCGAATAGCGCCCGCCGACCCAGTCCCAGAAACCGAACATGTTGGCGGTGTCGATGCCGAAGGCGGCGACCGCTTCGGCGTTGGTGGAGACGGCGACGAAGTGCTTGGCCACCTGTTGCGGATCTTTTGCCGTGTCCAGGAACCAGGCGCGAGCGGCCTGGGCGTTGAGCAGCGTTTCCTGGGTGGTAAAGGTCTTGGAGGCGACGATGAACAGGGTCGTGGCCGGGTCAAGGTCTTCCAGCGTATCGACCAACTGGCTGGGATCGACATTGGAGACGAAGTGGGCGCGAATGTTGCCGCCGTAGGGTTTCAATGCCAGACAGGCCATCGCCGGGCCCAGATCGGAGCCGCCGATGCCGATATTGACCACATCGGAGATGGGCTTGCCGCTGTAGCCTTTCCACTTGCCGGTGCGCACGCGATCGGCGAAGACGCGCATTCTTTCCAGCACGGCGCCGATGTCGGGCATGACATCGTAACCGTCAACCTGCACGGGCGTCTTTCCGCGCAGGGCGGTGTGCAGGACGGCGCGGCCTTCGGTGTGATTGATCTTCTCACCGCTGAACATGGCATCGCGCAGCGCCTCGACCTTGGCCTCTTTGGCCAGCTTGAGCAGGAGTTTCAGGGTCTGCGGGCGAATCAGATTTTTTGAGTAGTCGAGCAGGAAGGTCTCATCGGCATCGTCCAGTGCCAGCGAATAACGCGCGTTGCGTTTTTTGTCGTGGGCGAAGAGGTCGCGCAGGTGGATGTTTTTCCAGGCAGCACGCTCATCCTTGAGGGCCTTCCAGGTGGGGCTTTGGGTTAGTTTCGGGGTGGTTTTCTGGCGTGAAGCGGAGGATGCAGTCATGACGGGTTTGTGTTTAAACAATCTGCAGGATGATGCCAGACAATGGCGGCAAGGTGATGACGATGGAGTGGGGCATGCCCATCCAGGGTTGTGGCTGGCTTTCGATTCCGGCCCCGTTGCCTTGGTTTGAGCCGCTGTAATAGGTCGAGTCGCTATTAAAGATCTCGCGCCAGTGGCCAGCCTGTGGGCAGCCAACGCGGTAGCCCTGGCGTAGCACGGGGGTGAAGTTGAAGGCGCAGATGACGGTGCCGCCGTTCAGGTCGCGACGCAGGAAAGAGAGGATGGACTGGTCGGCATCGTGGCAGTCGATCCAGGAAAAACCCTCATGGCTGAAGTCGAGTTCGAAGAGGGCGGGTGTGTCGCGATAGAGGCGGTTGAGGTCACGGGCACAGCGTTGTACCCCTTCATGCCAATGCAGTTGCAGGCTGGACCAGTCGAGTTCGCGGCCTTCGGACCATTCGCGCCCCTGGGCCAATTCGTTGCCCATGAAATTGAGTTTCTTGCCAGGCGAGGCCATCTGGTAGGTCAGCAAGAGGCGCAGGTTGGCAAATTGTTGCCAGGCATCGCCGGGCATCTTGCCGAGAAGCGAGCCCTTGCCGTGCACGACCTCGTCGTGAGAGAAGGGCAGGACGAAGTTTTCGGAATAGGCGTAGAGCTGGCCAAAGGTGAGATGGCTGTGGTGATAGCGTCGGAACACCGGATCGAGGTGCAGATAGGCCAGGGTGTCGTTCATCCAGCCCATGTTCCATTTCATCGAGAAGCCCAGGCCGCCGACATAGGTTGGGCGCGAGACCATTGGCCAGGAGGTGGATTCTTCGGCGATGGTCAGTGCACCGGGGAAGGCCCCGTGCACCATGGCGTTCATCTCGCGCAGGAAGGTAATGGCATCCAGGTTTTCGCGGCCGCCGTATTTGTTTGGGATCCATTCACCGGCCTTGCGTGAATAGTCCAGGTACAGTATTGAGGCGACGGCATCGACCCGCAGGCCGTCAAAGTGAAACTCGGATAGCCAGTAGTGGGCATTGGCGAGCAGGAACCCGCGCACCTCGTTGCGGCCGTAATTGAAGATGTGTGTGCCCCAGTCCTGGTGGATGCCTTGACGCGGGTCTTCGTGTTCATAGAGGGCGCTGCCGTCATAGCGGGCGAGGGCCCAGGCATCCTGGGGGAAATGGCCGGGCACCCAGTCGAGCAGGACCCCGAGGCCGGCCTGGTGACAGGTGTCGATGAAATAGCGCAGGTCGTTGGGGGATCCAAAGCGCGATGTCGGCGCAAAATAACCGGTGGCCTGATAGCCCCAGGACTCGTCCAGCGGATGCTCGGTGATGGGCAGAAGTTCGAGGTGGGTGTAGCCCATCTCGACGGCGTACGGGACCAGGCTGTCCGCCATTTCGCGCCAGGTGTAGAAACGGCCGTTCGCGGCATCGGGGTGGCGGCGCCAGGAGCCGGCGTGCACCTCATAGATGTTCATCGGGGCGTGCAGCCAGTCGCGGCGGGCACGGGCTGTCATCCAGTCGTGGTCTTGCCAGGCATGAGCGGCGGGAGCGGGGACGACGCAGGCCGTTCCGGGGCGTTGCTCGAAATGGCGGGCATAGGGGTCGATCTTGGTCAGGATGGCGCCGCTGTCACGATTGCGTAGCTCAAAACGGTATAGGTCACCAGCCGTGAGACCTGGGATAAAGAGTTCCCAGACACCACCGTCACGGGCCCGCATCGGGTGGCAACGGCCATCCCAGGTATTGAAATCACCGACTACGGAGACCCGTTCGCAGTTGGGAGCCCAGACGGCGAAGCGTACGCCGCTGACGCCGTTGAGGGTCATGGGCTGGGCGCCAAAGCTGCGCCAGGCCTCAAGCAGGCGACCTTCGGAAAACAGATGCAGTTCGTCGTTGCTGAGCAGGGGATCGTAACCGTAGGGATCGACGATCTCGAAACTGTGGCCCTCTTCATGAATACGCAGGCGGGCCGGGCGTTGCGGTTCGGTGCTGCCTTGCCAGACAAAGAGGCCGCGCGCATCGGTGCGGGTCAGGGGCGAGAACCCGGTGGGCGTCAGAAACTCGACCCGCGAGGCGCGCGGTCGAAAAACGCGCAAAACCCAACCCGAATCACCCTCTCTGTGGGTGCCGAGCAGACCGAACGGATCATGCAGACGCGCTGTTAGCAGGCGTTCTGTCGCGCTATGTGTGGGCGTTGGCATTGCTAAACTCCTTCGACGCGCCGCGTCGGACCGTTTGGCATTTTACGCTGAGCTCAAGGCCTGCGCACATGTTGTCGGCCATCAAATATTTCTAATAAAGGACTCATGTGTCTTGCAATATAATCGCCAGCAATAGGCCTCATAGAGCCAGCTTGATAGGGGATGGTCGTGTCAGTTGAGAGTTTGCGTTTTATCAGTTTGTTGACCAAAAATACGGTTGCACTCATTTTGGCGGGCGGGCGTGGTAGCCGTCTCATGCAGCTTACGGACTGGCGCTCCAAGCCAGCGGTTCCGTTTGGCGGCAAGTTCCGCATCATCGACTTTCCGCTCTCTAACTGCATCAATTCCGGCATCCGCCGCATGGGGGTGCTGACCCAGTACAAGGCCCATTCGCTGATCAATCATGTGCAACGCGGCTGGGGCTTCCTGCGGGGTGAGTTTGGCGAGTTTGTCGAGGTTTTGCCGGCGCAGCAGCGGGTGGCTGAGGATTCCTGGTACAAGGGCACGGCGGACGCCATTTACCAAAACCTCGACATCCTGCGCGTACACAAACCCGAGTATGTGCTGATCCTGGCCGGCGACCATGTGTACAAGATGGACTACGGCAAGTTGATCGCCTTCCA
This sequence comes from Betaproteobacteria bacterium, assembly GCA_016873905.1. Lineage (GTDB taxonomy): Bacteria > Pseudomonadota > Gammaproteobacteria > Burkholderiales > Thiobacillaceae > QYQG01. The sequence goes on from VGVU01000046.1 coordinate 7,889, forward strand.
TGTGGAGAAAAATGCTGACATGTCGGTCGCCTGTATTGAGGTGCCGCTCAAGGATGCCTCTGCCTTTGGCGTGATGACGGTGGATGGTGAGGAGCGGGTGACGGCCTTTGCCGAAAAACCCAAGAACCCCAGCCCCATGCCAGGTCGCGACGATGTGGCACTGTGCTCGATGGGCGTTTATGTCTTTAATGCCAAATTCCTGTTTGAGCAATTGGTGCGTGATGCCGATGAGCCGCATTCGGAGCACGATTTCGGCAAGAACATCATCCCGCATCTTATTGATGCCCATTACCGGGTTTATGCCCAAAGTTTCTCGGATAGCGCCGTGCGCAGTCCGGAGGAAGGCCCTTATTGGCGCGATGTCGGAACGGTCGATGCCTACTGGGAAGCCAACCTGGCGCTGGCCGATGTGACCCCTGACTTCAACATGTACGACGACACCTGGCCGATCTGGACCTATCAGGAGCAACTCCCGCCCGCCAAGTTTGTGTTCGACGAGGAGCATCGGCGCGGCATGGCCATCGACTCCATCATCTCGGGCGGCTGTATTGTTTCGGGCGCTACGGTCAAGCACTCGGTGCTGTTTTCCAATGTCAAGGTCTCAGAGCATTCCTATCTGGAAGACGCCGTGGTGCTGCCCAATGTGCGCATCGGCGCCCATTGCACCCTGAAACGCGTGGTGATTGACAAGGGCTGTTGCATTCCGCCGGGGACCAGTATTGGCGTCGATCCCGAGGCTGATCGCGCCCGTTTCCATGTCAGCGACAGCGGTGTGACCCTGGTGACGCCGGAAATGCTCGGGCAAGAGATTCATTATTTCCGTTGAGTCTAAAACAATCTCAGAGACTCCGGCGGAACGCGGGTAAAATCCTCTCCATGGCGGCGCAGGCCGCCATTTTCTCGGCGCGATCCTCAGCGCGATCCTGTAAATCTCATGACTGAACTTGCATTGTGCTGGCACTTCCATCAACCCGATTATCGCGGGGACGATGGGGTTTACCGCCTGCCATGGACCTATCTGCACGCCTTCAAGGATTATTCCGACATGGCGGCACATCTGGAGGCGCATCCCGGGGTTCGCGCTGTGGTCAATTTTGTGCCAGTGCTGCTGGACCAGTTGGATGACTACGCCGACCAGTTTCGCACCGGTGCCGTGCGCGATCCGCTGCTGGCAGCCCTGATTGATCCCCAGCCTGGCGCCACCCTCGAGAAGCGGCGCGCCCTGGTGGCGGCCTGTTTTCGACTCAATGTGCCGACGATGCTGAACTGGTTCGCCGGTTACCGGGCGCTGTACACCGCCTGGAAAAATATCGAGGAAGAGGGGGATGCGGCCCTGGCGGATCTTCCGGAGGCCTATTTTGCGGATCTGGTGACCTGGTATCACCTTGCCTGGAGTGGCGAATCCGTGCGTCGGGCACTGCCGGAATTGGCCCATTGGCTGAGCCGCGAAGACCACTTCACGCTGAGTGAGCGACGGCAGTTGTTTGGCTGGATGGGTGCTGTCGTGGCGGGCATCATTCCGCGCTTCCGGGCCTTGATGGAACGCGGTCAGATCGAGATCTCGACCACGCCGCATAGTCATCCCATCCTGCCCCTGCTGCTCGATTTTGGGAGTGCGCGTGAGGCCCGGCCCGGTCTGCCGTTGCCCGAGCAGCCCGGCTATCCGGGGGGGAAGGCGCGTGCCGAGGTGCATGTGGCGGCAGCGATCGCGACCCATACCGCGCACTTTGGCCAGGTGCCGACCGGATGTTGGCCGGCCGAGGGCGGGGTTTCGGAGGCCACGCTTGCCGTCCTGCAAGCGGCTGGATTGCGTTGGGCGGCGAGTGGCGGCGGCGTTCTGGCTCATTCGCGGGTCGGGACGGCGCTGGCCGATGCGCCAGGTTGGTTCGTCGGCAAGCTGGCAGATGATCGTCCGGGCGAACGGCCCATGGCCTGTTTCTTCCGTGATGACCACCTCTCTGACCTCATTGGCTTTGAGTATCAGCATTGGCATGCGGGCGATGCGGTGCGTCATTTTATTCACGCGCTGGAATCCTATGGCCAGCGCCATTCGCGGTTGGCCACGGTGATTCTCGATGGCGAGAATGCGTGGGAGTATTACCCGTACAACGGCTGGTATTTCCTGGATGAGTTGTATACCGCGCTGGAGACGCACGCCGGGCTGGAGACCACGACCTTCAGCGCCTATCTGGATGCGCATACCGAGACCCTGGGTCAATTGCCCCATCTCGTGGCCGGGAG
>VGVU01000047.1 GCA_016873905.1 Betaproteobacteria bacterium
CTTCTAAGTGTAAGCATTAGGTATATCTCTTCGCTTCGCATTCTTCAGGAATAAACCTTCAAATACTCCACCAGACCTAATGCCCACACCTCATTTAAGGCTGCGCTTGTTTTTAAAGAACCGGCTGCGAAATCAGCAGCGAAGCCCGGCATTATAGGGGTTAAATCCGGGCGGTCAAGCATTTTTTGAACTTTTCTTACACGCCGCAGGACTTGGCTTTCGCCTCAATCACTTGGCTTACAGATGAACCTGTCAGGACAGGGTCACGCGGGCAAATTTACGCTTCCCAACCTGCGCTACATAGACCGTTCCAGAGGGGACGCGCGCATTTTTGTCGGCGACCTTCTCGCCGTTCAGCTTAACGCCACCCTGCTGGATCATGCGCATCGCCTCGGAGGTCCCTTCCACCAGGTGCGCCTCCTTGAGCAGGTGCGCCACCGACATCTCGCCCTCCGGACAGACCAGGGTGAACTCCGGCATCTCGTCAGGCAACGCCCCCTTCTGGAAGCGCGCCTCAAAATCAGACAATGCCGCTGCCGCGGCATCCGCGTCATGGAACCGGGTCACAATCTCTTGCGCGAACATGACCTTGATGTCGCGCGGATTCCGGCCCTGCTCGACCTCGCTGCGCCACTGGCGAATGGTCTCCAGGTCCGCAAACGACAAGAGCTCAATGTAGCGCCACATCAGCAGGTCCGAGACCGACATCAACTTGCCAAAGATCTCCTGCGGCGACTCCGCGATACCAATGTAGTTGCCCAGTGACTTGGACATCTTGTTGACGCCATCCAGGCCTTCCAGCAGCGGCATGGTCAGGATGCACTGCGGCTTCTGGCCGAAATGCTTTTGCAGTTCGCGGCCCATCAGCAGATTGAATTTCTGGTCGGTGCCCCCCAGTTCCAGATCGCTGCGCACCTCCACCGAGTCATAGCCCTGCATCAGCGGATACAAAAACTCATGAATCGCAATCGGCTGTCCGGCCGCATAGCGTTTGGCGAAATCGTCGCGCTCCAGCATGCGCGCCACCGTATGCGTGGCGGCCAACTTGATCATGTCGGAGGCGCTCTTGGCCCCCATCCATTGCGAGTTGAAGACCACCTCGGTCTTGTTGGGGTCCAGGATCTTGAATACCTGTGCCTGATAGGTCTTGGCGTTTTCCGCCACCTGTTCTGTGGTCAGCGGTGGCCGCGTCGCATTCTTCCCGGTCGGGTCGCCAATCATGCCGGTAAAGTCGCCGATCAGAAAGGTGATGTGATGACCCAGATCCTGCAACTGCCGCAGCTTGTTGATCAGGACCGTATGTCCCAGATGCAGGTCCGGCGCGGTCGGATCAAAACCCGCCTTGACCCGCAAAGGCCGCCCGCTCTTCAGGCGCTCGACCATCTCCGCCTCGACCAGCAACTCATCACAGCCGCGTTTGATAACTTCCAGGGTTTTGGCGAGATCGGACATAAGGGGATAGATAAGGATTCAGACTGAATACAACAAGGGAAACTGGAGCGGGTGAAGGGAATCGAACCCTCGTATGCAGCTTGGGAAGCTGCCGTTCTACCATTGAACTACACCCGCAAGGTGTGAAAACAGGCCGTGATTGTACGGCACGCCCTGCGGAACACTCAAACGGCGGGTTTTGCCCGCCAGAATGCAACAAGGGCTAACACCCTAAAGCGCTAGCCCCCATCACCCTTCCGGCCTCCCTGACCATCTGGAACATGCCCGACCCTCCTCTCAAAACCACAACGAACCGAGCTTGGCTTCAATATAGCACCTAATTAGACCTTGTCATCCCATTAAATAAACATCAACTTGATTTATATCAATCATCAATCATGTTCCATGCTACAGAATAAAAACGGCTATAGAATGCGGCGCCAAAGCCACTCTACCTTTGCAGAATCCGGTCAATGCAGATCGCATCAATCGCATAAGCGGCAAAACCACGATCAGGAGGCCTGGACTTGCTCAACCGTTCCACCCGCACACTTCCCGACCTTCCGTACTGGGCCTGGATCGTCATTCCCATGCTCGTCTGGCTTCTGGCGTGGGCGGCACAAATCCATCTCCCCATCTTTGACTATGTCCCCGGCGTCGCCATCATCTTCCTCCCGGCGGGGGCCAGAACCCTCGCCGTGCTGGTCTTCGGTTGGCGGGGAGCCGTGGGCATTGCCATCGGAACCCTGATCACCTCTTTGTGGTTCTTTGATATTGCACGCGATAACATCACCCTCGTCAGCGCGATCATGATGGCCATGACCTCCGGGTTTTCCGCCTTGTTGATGTTCAAGCTGGTGCAATGGTGGCAAAACATCCCGGACGACCTGTCCACACTGCGCCTGAAGCACATCCTCACCATCGTGATCAGTCAAGGCCTGCTCTCATCCAGCCTGCATCAACTGATCTACCAGAACATCATCTCTTTCTACACAGGGCAGCCGCTCCCTGTCCTCCTGAACAGCTGGTTGGCCATGGCGGTTGGAGACGCCCTCGGCTCCATGCTCTTGCTGTACACCGTCGCAATCAGCGCACGCTGGCTCATACAACGAGTTGCATACTCAGAACCCAGCTCGTGATAAATTCAGGGGGTATCGTTACACACGCCTCCTCATGCAAATCCTCGTCAATGGCGCACCCTGCCAACTCCCCAACGACAGCCGGGTCACGGATCTGATCGAACAACTCGGCTATGCCGGAAAACGCATTGCCGTCGAACTCAACGGCGAGATTGTGCCCAAGAGCCGCCACGCCGATACCCCGCTCGCCGACGGCGACCAACTTGAAATCGTCGTTGCCGTGGGCGGCGGCTAAGGCTTACTCCAAACTTTAAAACCACCATGGACTCACTCGTCATCGCCGGCAAAACCTATTCCTCCCGCCTGCTGGTCGGCACAGGCAAATACAAGGACTTCACGGAAACACGCGCCGCGCTGGACGCCTCCGGCGCCGAGATTGTCACCGTCGCCATCCGCCGCACCAACATCGGCCAGGACCCGAACCAGCCCAGCCTGCTCGATGCCGTACCGCCGTCGCAGTTCACTTATCTGCCCAACACCGCCGGCTGCTACACAGCCGAGGACGCCATCCGCACCCTGCGTCTGGCGCGCGAACTGCTCGACGGCCACGATCTGGTGAAGCTGGAGGTCTTGGGTGACCCGCAATCGCTTTACCCCAATGTGGTCGAGACCCTGCGTGCTGCCGAGGTGCTGGTGAAGGATGGCTTCAAGGTCATGGTGTACACCTCGGACGACCCCATCATCGCCAAACAACTCGAAGACATCGGCTGTGTGGCCATCATGCCGCTGGCCTCCCTGATCGGCTCCGGCATGGGCATCCTCAATCCGTGGAACTTGCAAATCATCCGCGACCGCATCACGGTGCCCGTGGTCGTCGATGCCGGCGTCGGCACCGCCTCGGATGCGACCATTGCCATGGAACTGGGCTGCGATGCCGTGCTGATGAACACCGCCATCGCCGGCGCGCAAAACCCGGTGCTGATGGCCAGCGCGATGAAAAAAGCCACGCAGGCCGGTCGCGAGGCCTTCCTCGCCGGGCGCATGCCGAAGAAGATTTACCAGGCCAGCCCCAGCTCGCCAACCAGCGGCATGATTGGTTCCTGACCTTGCTGCCGCCTGAAAACACCGCACACCCCCAGCGCCGCATCCGAAGTTTCGTACTGCGCGCCGGGCGCATCGGCAGTGGCCAGGAAAAAGCGCTGGCCGAACTCGGGCCGCACTTCCTGTTGCCGTGGCAAGGCCAACCGCTGGAGCTCGATGCCGCGTTTGCCCGCCTCGCGCCGCGCATTGTCGAGATCGGCTTCGGGATGGGACAGGCCACCGCCGAGATCGCCGCTCAGCGCCCAGAAGATGACTTCCTCGGCATTGAGGTCCATACCCCCGGCGTCGGCTCACTGCTTAAGGCCATCGGGGAGCGAGGACTTACTAACCTGCGCATCGTCCAGCACGACGCCGTTGAGGTTCTGCGCGAGGGCATTGCGCCCGGGAGTCTGGCCGGCATCCATATCTACTTCCCAGACCCCTGGCACAAGAAACGCCATCACAAACGCCGCCTGATTCAGCCTGAATTTGTGCGGCTGCTGGCCGAACGGCTCCGCCCTGGCGGTTATATCCACCTCGCCACCGACTGGGAAAATTACGCGGAGCAAATGCTCGCCGTGCTCGCCGCTGAACCGTTATTGCACAACACAGCCAAGGATTTTGCGCCCCGTCCCGCATGGCGGCCGCAAACCAAATTCGAGGCGCGCGGACTGCGCCTCGGACACGGCGTCTGGGATTTGCTCTTTATCAGAAAAGCCGACTAAAACGGCGAGAGGCGCACTCTCACCCAAGGTCGGCGTACCGGCCTGTGACTGGCCGGATTGGCCCAACTGGCCGAATCAAACAGCCAATAACTCGACTTCGAAGATCAGCGTGGCATTAGGCGGAATCACGCCGCCAGCGCCCCGTGCGCCGTAGCCCATCTCCGGAGGAATGGTGAGCTTGCGCTTGCCGCCCACCTTCATCCCCGCCACGCCCATATCCCAACCACGGATCACATGGCCACGGCCAAGGCCAAACTGAAACGGCTCATTGCGGCTATGGCTGGAATCGAACAGCGTGCCATCGGTGAGCCAGCCCGTGTAATGCACGGTCACCAGCTTGCCAGAAACAGCCTCGGCACCCTCGCCGACACAGATGTCTTCAATCAACAAATCACTCATTTCAACACCACCAAGACAACTCGACGATTTTGCTCACGCCCCTTGCGGCTCTTGTTCTCAGCCAACGGAACGGTCGCACCATAAGAAATCACATCCATCCGATGCAGCGGGACCGCGCCGTGCGTCGCCAGATAATGCCGCACCGCCTCGGCACGAGCCAGGCCCAGCGCCTGATTGCCAGCCGCGCTTCCCGTATTGTCGGTATGACCCTGAATTTCCACATAGACATTGCGATTCTCGCCACGCAGACGAGCCGCGAAGGCATCCAGCGCCTTCATCCCCTCGGCTGACAGCGTCGGCTTGCCCAGAGGGAAGCGCAGGGTGCCGTCATTCAGAACCGTCTCATAAACAAACTTGCCCTCAGCCAGTCTTCCGGCGGCCATTGCCCGCTCCAGCGCATCCCGCGCCGTCGCCTGCACACCGGCCACGCCCGCCTGATTCGCCGAGATTTGTGTGGTGTGCGCATCCAGCCACTTCTCATGGTTGGCGATTTGGCGACCGTAATCGCCCAGGCGACCATCCATCCCATCAACCCGGGAAGTCACCCCATCAACACGCGAACTGACCCCTTCCACCTGGAAGGTCACCCCATCAATACGCGCAGCCAGCTGCGCATCCTGGATCTGCAGGGCGCCAATCTGGCCATCCTGACGGGTATCCCGTGCATCAATCGGAGTGAGCTTGGACTGTACGAAATCATGGACATATTCCTTGGTCGCACAACCGCTGATCAGCGTCAAAAGAGCGCCTGCAATCATTAACTTTTTCATGACCCAGTTCCTGCCGAATAAACGCCTGTCAGTCTAAGCCTTTAGCAGACATCCGGGAAGCCTTTGGCTTTGACTCAGAGCAAATTATCGAAGCGCGTACCGGCAACGCCACACGATAAAACCCTTGCCCGGATTCCACGCAAAATCCGCGTTCCGTCACGCATGGCCCGCCTCAGAATCGCCCGCTACACGCATGGCATCAATCAGGATAGAGCCTACCCGCCGCGAGCCACGCGTCTCCATATCACGGCCAATGGCCGCAATGCCGGCGAACATGGTGCGCAGATTCCCCGCCACCGTAATCTCCTCGACCGGATAAGCGATCTCGCCACCCTCCACCCAGAACCCCGCCGCACCGCGTGAATAATCGCCAGTCACCATGTTGACGCCGTGACCCAGAAGTTCCGTAATCAGCAGCCCCGAGCCCATCCGGGCAAGCAGCGCGGCAAGGTCTTCACCCGTCGAAGGGATGATCAGGTTGTGATTGCCACCGGCGTTTCCGGTGCTCTGCATGCCAAGTTTGCGGGCACTGTAGCTCCCCAGAAAATAACCCTCGACGCGCCCGTCCTTCACCACCGCACGGTCCCGCACCGCCACCCCCTCGCCATCAAACGGCGACGAGGCCAGGCCGCGCGGCAAAAAGGGCCGTTCCTCGATCTGCAAAAAGGTCGGAAACACCTGCGTGCCCAGACTGTCCTGCAAGAAGCTGGATTTTCGGTACAGATTACCGCCTGACACCGCCGAAACAAAACTCGCGATCAATCCTGTGGCAATCGGCGCCTCAAAGATCACCGGGCAGCTCTGGGTGGGCAAACGCCGCGCGCCAAGACGCCGTACGGCGCGTTCACCGGCGCGCTGCCCCACGGACTCCACCGTGTCCAGATCGCCGGCCGCTCGCGCGCTGGTGTACCAGTGATCGCGCTGCATCGCCCCATCCTCCTCTGCGATCACCGAACACGAGACAGAATGACGCGAGGTGGGATAACCGGCACAAAAACCGTTTGAATTGGCATAAATAAACTGGGCCTGCTGCTGACTGACCGTGGCCCCTTCCGTATTGCCAATTCGCCGATCCACAGCCAAGGCCGCCGCCTCGCAGGCCCGCGCCATCTCCACCGCCCCGGCCACCTCCAGCGTCCAAGGGTGGAATAAATCCAGGGCCGGAAACTGCGTGGCCAACAAGCCCGGATCAGCCAGGCCCGAGAACGCGTCCTCGGCCGTGAAGCGGGCAATCGCCACTGCCTTCTCAACGGTCTGGCGCAACGCCGCCGCCGAAAAGTCCGAAGTTGCCGCGTGACCGCGCCGCTGTCCCACATAGGCCGTCACCGTCACCGCCTTATCGCGATTGTGCTCGATGGTCTCAATCTCACCGTGGCGCACGGTCACACCCTGCCCCGAGCCCTCCGAGATCTCCACCTCAGCGCTCGTCGCCCCGGCCAGGCGAGCCTGCTCCAACACCTGCTGAGCCAGGTCACTCAACGCCTGCGCGGTATATGAAAAGCCTTGTTCTGCCACTTCGGCCCTTCCTTCTTGTCCCTCTGCAAAGCCGTTATGATACAGGCACACGCGGCACACCCCGCAGCCAACACACAGAGCCAATGCACACACCCGATCAGCCACCGAACGACGCCCCTCTCAGCCGCACCCAGCGCAAACACGAGGTTGAGGCCTTGCAGACCCTTGGCCGGGCCCTGACTGAACTGGCGCGTGACCAGTTGAAACGCATCCCCATGCCCGACGACCTGCGCAACGCCATCCTCGACTGGCACCGCTTTCCCAAGCACGAGGCGCAGCGCCGGCAACTGCAATACATCGGCCGCCTGATGCGCAAGATTGATCCGGCCCCCATTGCCGAGGCGCTCGCCCATGTCCGTGGCGAATCGACCGCCGCCAAGGCTTATTTCCACAGCCTGGAGCGCTGGCGTGAGCGGCTGTTGACCGATCCGGACGGACTCACCGCCTGGATCGCAGAACACCCCGAGAGCGACGCCCAGCAACTGCGCACCCTGATCCGCAATGCCGCCCGCGAGGCCGCACAGGGCAAGCCACCCAAGTCCAGCCGTGAACTCTTTCGCCTCCTGCGCGAGACCATTGAGCACCCCTTGAACACCGCCCTCACGGCGGATCTGGAAACCGACGCCTTACCGGATTCGGACGACGACGCCTGATGGAGCATCCCAACGGCCAGGCCCCAGCGCCGGGTGCAGAGCCCACAGCCGCACCCGCCGTCACCCTGACCCAATGGCGGGCGGCACTGTCGCTGTTCCCCTATGTCTGGCAGCACCGGGGCCGCGTCGTGACCGCCTTTGTTCTCCTGGTCGCCGCCAAGCTCGCGACGGTGAGCGTGCCTTTAATCCTGAAAGAAATCGTTGACGACCTGCAGGCCCCCCATCAACTGGCGGCACCGCTGGCGCTGGTCGTCGCCTATGGCGCGCTGCGTTTTGCCAACACCGCCTGCACCGAACTGCGTGACGGCCTCTTTGCCCGCGTTCTGCAACGCGCCATGCGCGGCGTCATTCACGATGTGTTTCGCCACCTGCACGCCCTGTCGCTGCGCTTTCACCTCAACCGGCGGACCGGCGCGCTGGCGGCCGAGATCGAGCGCGGGGCCCGCTCGATCCGTTTCCTGATCAATTTTTCGCTCTTCAACATCGGCCCGACCCTGCTCGAGATCGCCCTCGTGGCCGGCATCCTGTTCGCCAAATATGACCCCGCCTTTGGCCTGATCACCCTGTTCACCCTCGCGATCTACATCAGCTTTACCCTGCTCGTCACCAACTGGCGCCTGGAGCACCGGCGCGCCATGCACGCCGCCGATGCGCGTGCCAATGCCCACGCCGTCGATAGCCTGCTCAACTTCGAGACCGTCAAGGTCTTCGGCAACGAGGCCTTTGAGGCCGAACGGCTCAAGGCCGCCCTGACCGATGCTGAAAACGCCGCCGTGCGGACTGAAGGCTCGCTCGCCTGGCTCAACACCGGTCAGGCCCTCATCATCTCGGCCAGCCTCATCGCCATGATGTCCCTCGCCGTGGACGGGGTCGCCGCTGGACGCATGACCCTGGGCGACCTGGTGCTGGTCAACGCCTTCCTGATCCAGCTCTTCATACCGCTCAATTTTCTCGGCACCGTTTATCGCGAGATCCGCAACGCCCTCACCGACATGGAAAAGCTGTTCGGCCTCCTCCACAGCGTGCCCGACATCCGCGACCAACCCGACGCCCCCGCCCTTGCCGTGCGGGCGGGCGAGGTGCGTTTCGAGGCGGTGCGCTTTGCCTATGATCCGCGTCGGCCCATCCTCGCCGACATCAGTTTCACCATCCCGGCCGGTCACAAAGTCGCCGTGGTCGGTGCCAGCGGCAGCGGAAAATCCACCTTGGCGCGCCTCTTGTTCCGCTTTTACGAGGTCGATGGCGGCCGTATCCTGATCGACGGACAAGACATTCGTACGGTCACCCAAGGCAGCCTGCGCGCCGCCCTGGGCATGGTTCCGCAGGACACCGTCCTGTTTAACGACACGCTCTACTACAACATCGCCTACGGTCGCCCCGATGCCGACCGTGCGGCCGTAATTGAGGCTGGCCGCGCCGCCCGTCTCGATGCCTTTGTCGCCAGCCTGCCGGAGGGCTGGGAGACCCGCGTGGGCGAACGCGGATTAAAACTCTCCGGGGGTGAAAAACAGCGTGTCGCCATCGCCCGTGCCCTGCTCAAAAACCCGCCCATTCTGGTCTTCGATGAGGCCACCTCCTCGCTCGACTCCGTCACCGAACAGGCCATCCAGTCCGAGATTGAGCTGGCCGCGAAAAACCGCAGCAGTCTGGTCATCGCGCACCGGCTCTCGACCGTCATTGATGCTGATGAGATCCTCGTTCTGGAGGCCGGGCGCATTGTGGAGCGCGGCAATCACGCCGCCCTGCTCGCGAAAAACGGACCTTATGCCGAATTATGGCGGCTCCAGTTACGCAATGAATCGCGCCACGAGGCCCCGCACAACGCCACGCCAAGCGGCGACGCCTAACGCAGCGACGCCTAACGCAACGACAAGAGCGGCCATCCGGCCGCCTCGGCATGGGCCCGCAAAGTGGCGTCCGGATCCACGGCCACCGGCGTCTTCACCCGCGCCAAGAGGGGCAGGTCGTTGAGCGAATCGCTGTAAAACCAGCTCGCCTCCAGGCCATCCAGATCCTGCCCGCGCTCGGCCAACCACGCCTCCAGACGGGCGACCTTGCCCTCGCGAAACGACGGCTGGCCCGTCACGCCGCCGGTAAACTCACCATCGGCGCCCACCTCGGGCTCCGTCGCAATCAGGTACGGCACGCCCAGATAACGCGCAATCGGCCCAGTCACAAAACTGTTGGTCGCGGTGATGATCATGCAGGTGTCGTCGCGGTGCTGTGCCAGAAGCGCCGGCGTACCTTGGGCCACCATGGGGATGATGTGGTCGCGCATGAACTCGGCATGCCAGGCATCCAGTTGCGTGCGCGGATGACGCGACAGCGGCCTCAACTGGAAATCGAGAAAGGCATGAATATCGAGGCAACCCGCCTTGTAATCATCATAAAACTGCTGGTTTCGGG